>NZ_JAVJNP010000021.1:0-70254 GCF_040217205.1 Coleofasciculus sp. A1-SPW-01
AACGAAAAATAGGGCGTTTCGGCTTTTAGAAGTTAGCTTGACCGAACAAAATGCTGTACGGTTTTCCCCCCTTGTCTTCTTTCCATCCTTGTCCTCCTTGTCTTGTCCCCACCTAAGAGTAAAAAACCTACACCTGTCAGCCCTCTTGTAGGGGGGAACGAGGGGGGTGGGAGAAGGGGTTAGGGGATGAGGGTGAAACACTTGCCAGTATTAGTTCTCACCTTAAGTTGACATGCATGGATAGTATCGTGTCCCTACAAATGGTGATTTAGATGCCAAGAAAGCGTAAGCTCTGAAACGGTTATGCATTTAATTGGCATACCCTACACCTCACAGCCCTGACAACGATTTCACTATCGTTTATTTAGATGCACATCAGTTTAATCGAATGAATCCCGCTACTGTCAAAGAAACGCTAATCATTTTCACCCGCTATCCCGAACCGGGAAAAACCAAAACACGCATGATTCCCGCCCTAGGAGAGAAAGGTGCAGCAAACCTGCAACGCCAGATGACAGAAAATACTCTGGCTAAAGCCAAAAAACTACAAGCATTTCATCCTGTATCTGTAGAAATTCATTTTGCTGGCGGGAATCAACCGTTAATGCAAGCCTGGTTAGGTGCTGATGTGATTTACTATCAACAAAGTGAGGGAGATTTAGGCAAACGAATGGTATCGGCATTTGAGAAATCCTTTACGGCGGGAATGACAGGTGTAGTAATTATTGGGACAGATTGCCCCGATTTAAACCCTCAAATAATGGCTGAGGCATTTCAATGGCTGGAAACCCATGATTTAGTATTAGGACCGGCACAAGATGGGGGATATTATCTGATTGGTTTGCGGCGGTTAATTCCGGAACTCTTTGTGGGAATTGATTGGGGAACCTCGCAAGTTAGGCAACAAACCGTCGAGATTGCCGATCGCTTGGGATTAGCGATCGCATCTCTGCCCATACTCCATGATATTGACCGTCCCGAGGATTTGGGCAGGTGAGAACACCCGTTTATTTTGCCAAAAGAGAATAGAAGTAATTCTAATGTAATGAAAACCGAAACGATTTCAGTTATTATTCCCGTTTTAAATGAAGCGAATACGATTGGTTCTATCTTAGAGAGGCTTGTAGATACTGACAATGTGGAGGTTATTGTCGTTGATGGGGGGAGTCAAGATCAAACCGTCAGTGTAGCGCGATCGCGAAATGTCCAGGTTATTTCTACCCCACCCGGTCGCGCCTGTCAAATGAATGCAGGTGCAGCAACAGCGACGGGTGATATCCTCCTCTTTCTCCACGCCGATACCCGTTTACCAGCAAACTTTGATCGTTTAATCCGCCAAGCGCTGCAAGAACCCCAAACCATTGCGGGGGCGTTTGAATTAGGCATTGATTCTCAACAGTTTGGCTTGCGTCTAATTGAACGACTGGTAAATTGGCGATCGCGGCTTTTTTCGATGCCTTATGGCGACCAAGCTCTATTTTTAAAAGCGACTGTTTTTCATGATATAGGAGGTTTTCCAAATTTGCCAATTATGGAAGATTTTGAATTCATTCGTCGCTTGCAACCACAGGGACGGATTACGATTGTTTCAGAATCGGTTCTGACATCAGGACGACGCTGGCAACGATTGGGAATTCTTAAAACCACCCTAATTAATCAGCTTATTATTTTGGGGTATTTTTGGAGAGTTTCTCCTGACAAACTGGCGCGATGGTATCGGGGAAAAGGGTAAGCTTCATGCATTTAAAGTGGGTATTAGTAGCGAGCAAGATGCAAAGCCTGCGGCATGGCTTCGCTAAACGCACTACGAGACTTTGACAATTCTTAATATTAAACCACAGTCGAATTTTTAATGATCACAGGTTCATAAACAGCCTATGTCTCGATTTCTATTGCTATTTTATAATGAGTAAATATAGGAATTACAATTCTCGGATCTTGCCAACCTGTCAAAGTGCCTGTATTCACCTCTCCCTCTGGTGATAACAGCACCTCTCCGGCACTATTTAGTGGATTAAGACCATCACTTATACCTAAATATAACGTCTCGTTTTCAGAAACATTAAACCCAACTTCTCCAATTCCTGCTGCTAGCCCTTTGCCCATTTCATCAAATAAGAACAAAGACAAAGATGATAAAGATGATACAGATAATAAGGGATTTTGAGCAACACTAAATTTTAAAAAGGCTTGACGTTCAGATTCAAGTTGGTAGAGATCGATATCTGCCGGATTAAACAAACTGCCCTCAATTGTGTTAATCGTTGGCACTGCGATTGGACCTTGAGCGGACGAAATCAGGTGTCCTGCATCATCATCTTCAATAAAGGTTGATTCTGGGTTCGTGTTGTCTGATTTTCTGGGGAGAGTCTTCCCACCAAATAACGTATTTAATAATGATTGAAATTTTATCATCAGCTTTCTCCTAAAAAACGTTGATTCGTCCGTTTGATTAACCTTAAAATCATTCTATGATATTTTCAATTAATTTTATGTATTCTCAATAATTTTTAACTTAACTTGTTTTTTTATTCAATAATGTTTACACTTAGGCAAGTGCTATAGCTTATAATCTTACCTTACAGCGCAAAGCGCTGTAATAAAGTACAGTAGATAAAAGTCCCCCTTAAAAAGGGGGATTTAGGGGGATCGACAATGTACCGAATAGCAGAGCAAACTGCTGTATTATCTAAATTCATATTCTCGTTTTTTGTAATACAACAACAGTATCATGCTTAATTATTCCCGCCCACTTTACATTTCTAGGTAAATTTAATCGACGATTCTTTAGCAACAAATGAAACTGAAATATTTTAAAAAAGCCAATTTTTTCAGCTATTTCCGTTAAAAGTTTAGCCACTGGAATCTCAACACCGCAAATTTTACTAATATCGCCAATAGCAAAGCAATAATAGCCACCTGGATTCAGATGATTAAAGCCGCTTAAAAAATGCGCCTTCATATCCATAAAGTATTTATAAACAACTCTTGCTCGAAGCTTATTTTGTCCTTTGCTCGCTTGATATTGTGTGCCGTAATAAATATCAGCAATTAAATCATCCAGATAAGAATTTCCGGTTTTTCCCAATTGACAATACTCATTTCTAGAAATTCTTTCTGTGCCAATTTCTTGAGTATATAAATCAAGTCTTTCGCGATCATTACTGACTAAGCCCAACCAATGTAACTCAAATTTAGACGCCCAAACGTAATCAATTGCATTAATATAAGGCGGCGAAGTAATAACCGCATCACAACGCCAATCGCCTGTAAGATTAATAGCTGTTTTTGAATTCAATTCTATGGCATTTTCAAACGAGTTATTCAAAACAAACTGCCATTCCCCAATTGCTTCTAAAGCTTTATCAAGATAGTCTTTAAAATACCGATAAACATCTTCGCGAGAACGCTGGGGAATTTCTTTGATATTCGCTCGTTTTGCGGCGAGAATCATCCCATCATTCATATCAGATGTTTTGCGGACTGTAGAAGCAAAAACCAGCCAAAATAAAGGTTGTATCGCTTCCGGAACTTGAAGAATTTGCGTTCGGAGACTTTCTAATCCAGCTTGGACAGGTTTTTGGAACCAAAAATCTTTATTGGCGAAATTGATGGTTTCTAATGGATGTTTGACTGTATAAGCATTTTGCAGTATTTGCTCGGTATAGTCTAGAATTTCTGCTATATTATAGATATGAGTTTTAACGCGACAGATCAGGCGACTTAGAGGATGATAATCAAGCCAATACACTGATGAAGCTTGTAATAAAGTTTCAATAATTGTTGTTCCTGAACCGGCAAAAGGTTCTAAGATTTTACATTGTTCTGTACCATACTTTCTTAAAAACCAATGTGGGATTTCCGGAATGGATTTGGCAGGTTGGAAACCAAGGGAATGAATTTTAAGAGGTTGTTTTCGTTGTAAAGAAATTAGGGAATATTCGGGGAGATCGATCGGAATTTCACCCTCAAGATGCAAGTAGGAGGATTGGGGTGTAGTCTTATCGGTTTCAAATAGCGAAAGTTGTTTCATGCTAATCTAGGATAACGAGTCCCATTGGGTTAGACACAAGCCAGATGGAAGCCTATAACCGTTGTCGGTTTAGATTGGGCTGAGTCTTATTTTTCCATCATCCAACGCCAGGGGCTTAGTCTGTTGGGTTTCGCTGACGCTCTACCCAACCTACTTTAATGTTTACTCTATCCTAGAGGAACGACATACACCCAGTCTTGATAATTGGGATCGCGATTTTCCGTAATTGCCGTAATTTTATCTCTCAGTTTCTCTGTGATGGGTCGCGTTTTCGATAATTCATAATTCTCAATCCGTTTAATTGGAGTAATTTTAGCCGCCGTTCCACTTAAAAATGCTTCATCTGCAATAAATAACTCTGATTTATCCACAGGGCGTTCGATTGTGGGGATACCTAAATCCTTTGCCAGCGTCAGGATACTATCTCTGGTGATTCCTTCTAAAATATCTTGATCATATCCCGGCGTAATCAGTTGCCCATTCCGCACCATAAAGATGTTCATTCCGGAGGCTTCACATATTTTTCCCTGAGCATTCATTAATAATGCTTCATCAAATCCAGATTCTACCGCTTCTGTTTTTGCTAGAGATGATGTGATATAGGCGCCACTAATTTTACCTCTCAAGGGTAAACTGTGATCTGCTTGACGATACCAGGAACTAATTCGACAGCTTACCCCTTCTGGGGATAAATAATCACCCAGTTCTAATCCATAGACGAAAAAGTCTTTTTCAATCTTATGCAGTCTGGGGGCAATTCCCAAATCGGATGTATAAATAAAGGGTCGGATATAAAACGAGGTTTTAACTTGATTCTTTTTGACGAATTCTACAATTATAGTTTTGATTTTATCAGCGGGTAAGTCGTAATGTAAATATTTGGCACTGTCACTTAATCGTTTACAATGACGGTCTAAACGAAACAGGAGAATTTGTTCAGGGTTTTGGGGGTCAGGAATCCCCCGCAATCCGCCAAAAGCGCCTGTCCCATAATGCAGCGCATGGGTAGCAATAGAAATTTTGGCATCATCGAAGGGAAGAAATTGGTTTTGAAAGTAAGCGATTGGCAGAAATTTATGCATTTTTAAACTAGACAGTCAAGGCTGGTGGAAGGTATGGTTATCGATTGTACTACAGGTCAGTGATTTTGCCAGGGACTAGAACACTGATTTAGGCATCGGACAAATTAGGGAGGAGGAAGGTTGAGTTTTGTGTAGGGGCGGGTTTCACTATTATCGTTTCTTGTCTCACCCAGATGAGACTAAACCCGCCCAGTTTCCAGACGCATAGCCCTCGTCATAAAGGTTAGAGTTTTCTTTAACGGCTTAAATGACTATTGGCTTGACACAGCTAAAATCTAAAATGGTGGAATAGATTTTACCATTGAATCGGGCGCAAGTCTTTGCGCCCCTACAGTTGCTGGGTATGCGCTTAATCCCCCTGGGTGTTCAACCACCGGGCTAAATTCTGTTTTTGAGTCTCTGAGTGATTTTCAATCTGCACCACCTGGTAGCGGGTGGGTTGGGATTCGCCTAGGGTAACGGGTAAGGTACAAAGTTCGTCTTGATGGAACAGGGTTACCTGAATTGTGTCACCGGGATGGTAATCTTTTAGGCGATCGCATAATTGATCAGCACTGACTCGCCAACCGTCTATTGCCAGTAATTGATCCCCAGCATCCACCCCAGCTATCCCCGCCGGAGAGGTGGCGTTAACAAATTTGACTACTTCTTGCCCATTTTCACTCTTGACAATTACCCCTAAATAAGGTTTAGAGTCCTCATCTTCTACTGCCGTGAGGGTTAAGCCAAAGGGTTCAAGATACTCATCGAAGGGCAATTCCTCTGTCCCCTCAATGTAGCGACGGAAGAAATCACTCAAATCAGTATCCGCGACAGACTCCAACACCTCTTGCAGTTGTTGGGGCGTAAAGCCAACTTCCTTGACGCCAAACTCTTGCCACATCCGCCGCATCACATCATCAAGGGAGCGCTGATTACCATGACGCGATCGCACCAGCAAATCCAGTAAGAAGGATACCATTTCTCCTTTAAGATAATAGGAGATCTGGCTATTATCACTATTGGCATCCCGGCGATATAACTTAATCCAAGCATCAAAACTGGACTCACTCAGGGGTTGCACCAAACGCCCTGGAATCAGTTTCATCCGGGTAATTTCTTTCCCCAATCCCTCTAAAAACGTCTTACTGTCGTAAATCTTTGCCCGTAAGGGGAGGACTAAATCATAGTAACTGGTTGTCCCTTCACAAAACCACAGGGATGTGGTGTAGCTTTCTTGTTCATAGTTAAACCGTTCCAAGACTTTGGGGCGAATCCGCTTAACATTCCACAAGTGAAAGAACTCATGGGCGACTAATTGCATGAAACGATTGTATTTATCTTTCGCCCGGAACGCGAAACGGGGATAATTTAAGGAACAAGAGGTTTTATGTTCTAAACCGCCAAAGCCTGTGGACGATAAATGCAGTAAAAATAAATACCGTTCGTAGGGTAATCCCCCATATAACTCAGCTTCTGTCTCAATAATTTTCGTCGTATCGGCAATAATCCGTTGGGGATCAGCATTTCCCTGTCCCCAAATTGCCAGTTGATGCGGTTTCCCCAGAACCTCAAAGTCGTAAACCTGTTGTGTGCCAATTTCAAAGGGACTATCGACTAAGGTGTCAAAATCCTCGGCTTCAAAGGTATTCTCAGCACCCTCGACGGCGGCTAAGGGTGTGGTTGTCTGCCAATCGGATTTAGGGGGTACAATCGTCACCTGAATCGGCTGTTGCTCAAAATCCGGGACAAACAGGAATAATGCCGCCCCATTAAAATAGCCGTGAGTGGCATCTAGGTGATTGGTGCGGACTGATAATTCATTGGCAAAGACGCGATAGCGGACAACGATGGTTGAAGCGTCTCCAGTTTGAACCTGCCAGTGATTTTTACTCTGTTTATTCCAGGGTAAGGGCTGGTTTCCAGTCTCAACTCGGAAATCCTGTAGGTGTTTGGCATACTCCCGCACTAGATAGGAACCCGGAGTCCAGACGGGCATTTTTAAATCTAGCACTGATTCCGACCAACCATTCACCTGTAGCATCACCTCAAACAGATGAGATTGAGGTTGAGGCATAGCGACGTGATAATGAAAGGTGGGTTTAGTCATTTCTCCTTTGTCATTTGTCATTCGTCCTTTGTTGATGGTTGATGGTTGATGGTTCATTGTTCATTGTTCATCGGTAATCCCCTCCCCCATCTTCCCCATCTCCCCCATCTTCCCTTCTATCCTAAAGCCGTCCAGCTAGATGGGTTAGTTGTTTGAGATTAATCAAACAAAGTTTTTGGTCTTGGGGGTCAACGTCAGTCCAACCCTTACTTTCCAGCTTTTTCATGATTTTAGCTGTATCTTCCACACTGATATCCGTAACCTCAGCTAAGTCTTTATAGGGAATGTTATAAATTTCGGTTCCCTTTTCCCCCACTTGACCATAATTCTCGGCTAAGTTGACTAAGGTATTGGCTAACTTAATCGCCGCAGGTTGATGGCGTCGTTGAAAGCGAACATTGGTCTGACGCAGCCGTCTAACCATCAGTTGTAGCATCCGGTGGTGTAACTGGGGATCTTTGAATAGGGTTTGAATGAAGCGCTGGGCGGAGACGCTGAGTAATTTGACCGATGAAAGGGCGACAACATCTGTAGAACGGGGAGATTCATCCAGGATTGCCATCTCGCCAAAAAAATCTCCCCGACCCAAAATTGCCAACGTCACGGCTTTGTCCCCATACAGGCGTCGAACTTTGACCCAACCGGACATGATAAAGTAAACGGCGTTGCCCCAGGCATCTTCCATTAAAACGGCTCGCCCGGTGGGATACTCATGTTCGACTCCAACTGACAATAGCCATTCTAGTGTCTCGGGGTTCGCCGTATTAAATAGAGGGAAAAGCTCACTAAAAGCTTTGGTGTGCATGAAAGGTTTATTAACGTTGGATCATCTAAGATTCCATTACACCACACCAGAACAACAGTCCCCAACTTCCTTAAGCTAGTGGTCTGTGAGCAGGGGTGCAGGAGTGCAGAGGGGTAGGTGTGTAGGAGGGCTTAACCGTAAGTTAATTGACCAACCAACAGTGTTTTTATTATCGCAGGGAAACCACGCGATCGCTCTTTTCTAGGGTGGGATAAATCCGCAATACTTCCTCTCTTGCCCAGCGATCAGCGGCTAGAATATCCTCTAGTCCAGGATCAGGGCAGTTATCACGGCTGTGGCGATCGCAGGTTTGATCAATACACCGGGCAATGTCTAAATATTGGATTTTCTCGTCTAAAAAGAGTGCTACGGCTTGTTCATTGGCGGCGTTTAATACAGCCGGCATTGAACCCCCAGTCCGCCCGGCTGCGTAGGCTAATTGCATACAGGGATATTTATCATGGTCAGGTTCTTTAAACGTCAGCGTCCCCGCCTTGACTAAATCCAAGGGTTCCCAGTCCGTATAGATGCGATCGGGCCAGGATAAGGCATAGAGTAGGGGTAAGCGCATATCGGGCCACCCTAACTGGGCTAAGACGGAGGTATCTTGTAGTTCGATTAAGGAGTGAATAATGCTCTGGGGATGGATGACAATATCGATATCGTCATAATCCATACCGAAGAGGAAGTGCGCTTCAATCACCTCTAGCCCCTTATTCATCAAGGTAGCGGAATCGACAGTAATTTTGCGCCCCATCGACCAGTTAGGATGTTTAATCGCATCGGCAACTGTTACTTCCCCTAACTTATCGACTGACCAATCCCGGAAAGCGCCCCCAGATGCGGTGAGGATAATCCGCCGTAATCCGCCCTCTGGGACTCCCTGAAGGCATTGGAAGATAGCAGAATGTTCCGAGTCAGCCGGAAGCAGTTTAACCCCATGTTTGGCAATCAGGGGATTGACAACGGGTCCCCCGGCGATTAGGGTTTCTTTGTTGGCTAGGGCAATATCTTTTCCGGCTTCAATTGCGGCAATGGTCGGTAGTAATCCGGCACATCCAACAATCCCAGTGACTACCGCTTCAGCATCACCATAACGGGCAACCTCCACCACACCTGCTTCTCCCGCGACTAGAATCGGTTGGGGATCAAGATCTGCGATCGCGGCTTTCAGGTCAGGTAATTTTTCCGCATCACATAAGGCTACGATTTCCGGTCGAAACTGCCGAATCTGGGCAGCTAACAGTTCCACATTGCTACCTGCTGCCAATCCCACCAACCGGAATTGGTCTGGATGGTGAGTCAGAATCTCTAAGGTTTGGGTGCCAATCGATCCAGTGGAGCCGAGGAGAGTAATTGATTTCACAACAGTTTCTTAAGAATTCGCCGCTCTTTAATTACTATAGGATTATTTTGCACATCGTTCATCAGCCTGGAACTAAAGTTCCGGCTAAAAGCTTAAACCCGTTAAAACGGGTTCACCGGAAACCGTAGGGGCGCATGGCGTGCGCCCGATTCAATGGTAAATCTATTCCACAATTTTAGGTCAGTCCAGTAGATTGGGTTGACGCTAGGAAACCCAACACCATTATTGATTGGCTGGTTACGGTTTTTAGTAGTGCGATCGCGTATGGCGAAGACAGCGCAACGACAAGCTCAAGATATTACTCCCCTGTCTCTCTGGCAAACCAGCGCCGGATTAGTTCCACCTGGAAGCCGTAGCCGCAACCACTATCTTCAATTAACTCCCGTTGCAACAGTAAATTGAGGCTAGGATTCAAATGATCCGAAAACTCGCGGGATAAAACCACCTTACCAATACTCACTCCTTCCCCTTGTGCGGCTAAAAAGCGCAATATCGCCAATCCCAACTCATCCACTTGATTGCGTTCGATGTCGGCGAAGAAGAAACTACCACTGCTTAAGGCTTCGGGTATAGCGGCTTCCACATCAACTACAGTTGCCAGTCGGCGAATCGATACCTCTTGCTCATTTTTCAGAGCGACAATCTCAGAGCAAAGTAATTGTACCAAGCAGGGATGACATCGGGTCAGAGACAGGACTCGCTCAACCGCATCGGGTTCATAGCGCAGGGTAAACTCTGGGATGGGGTGTTCAATCAGTTGGCGGGCTTCGGGTTCGTTCAGATAACTGATAGGCACAACCTGGACGTTAATTAGGTAACTCGCCCAGCGCTGAAATTCTTCAATCGTATGAGAGCCAGCCAGTAAGACTTTAAAGCGGGGGCGGTGTTGGATGAGATGGCGTAGCATCCCCAGAACATCGGTTTCGCTGAAACGTCCTTCAGTTAAGGCTTTATCCAGTACCTCGAATTCGTCTAATGCTAGGAGTGCGGTGTTTTTGTCTAAGGTTTGTTCAACATCATCCAGCCATTCGTCAAAGGTGGTAAAGGGGTCAGAGATTAAGGCTTCACGAGTGAGGGGAGGTAAAGTTAAACCTGCTTGCCGTTTAGCTGAATTGGTCATCCCTTTGGCAAGATTATAGAGAAAACCTGCATGGTCACTCGCTGATGTGGGTGCGCCTTGTAAATCCACAAACATGGGGATGATGGAATTGGGGAGGAGGCGTCCTAAGTTATTCAGCAGAGAGGTTTTGCCCATACGTCGCTGACCATAGAGGAGTAAGGGAGGGCGGCGACGGTCTAAGATTAATTTCTCGATGCGAATCCCTATGCTGGTGCGTCCTAGGAAGAGTTTAACCTGTTCATTCAGGGGTATGCCAAAGATATAGGGATCGTCAATTTCTTGGCGTAGTTCAGTGGCTGCAATTAATGTTTGTATAGACTCAGTGACTATTTGCTGCCAACGAATAGCAATGGGATGAAAGCGAAGAGCGTATTGATTACTACTTCTAGTTAACTCTTGGACAAGAAGGTCTAGAGCTTTGGTGATATTTTCTAGGGCGATGCGTTGGTTATAGATACTATTCTGGTTGAGAGCGGCATCTACATCGGCGCTGATAGAATGAAACTTATCTAAAATTGCGTTAGCGGAACCTTCCAAATTTCCTGGAGCGAATGAGTAGTAAGCTTTACGGATAGCCTCTATCTCAGTACAGCGTTCTAATTTCCTGGTATCTAATTCAATCTGTGCGGCTTGAGCTGCCCAACGGTGACGGCTAGTATTGATGTAGTTAAGGGCGGCTTGTCCCTCCGTCGGGTTACGTTCCAACACTAGGACAAGGTGTTTGTCTAATCCTGAGAGACGTAAAAGCTGCCACTCGTACCAAAAGGCTGAATGCCAACGCAAAACGTGAGATTTTGTATCTGGGCGTTGTTGGTCAAGACGGTAAAGTAGCTCATTCCAGAGGATTACCAAAGGATAAGTTACGATAGGTAGCCACAAGTTTATACTGACGCCGACGCCTACCGCCACGCCTACTGCCAAGCCTACCGCCACACTATACACCACGCCATACGCCAAGCCTACCGCCACACCATACGCCACGCCTACCGCCAAGCCATACGCTACGCCTACCGCCAAGCTTGCCGCCACACCTCCCGCCAAGCCATACGCTACGCCTACCGCCACGCCTACCGCCACACTATACACCACGCCTACCGCCCCGCCTACCGCCAAGCCTACCCCCACGCCATACACCACGCCATACGCCAAGCCTACCGCCAAGCGAGGGACAATCTCATTCAATGACTCCCCAAGAACTAACAACACTAAAGCCACAATTAAATTGGCAAGTATCGGTAGAACGATGTATCCCTGAAACAGAAGCTTCCAGAATTTGAGATTTTGCCACTGCAACGGATTTCTTCGGTTATTGTGGAAGTCTAAGGCAGGGTCAATACGTTTTAGATGATTCCGAAACGCTGAGGGATGAAAGAACAGCCAAAACAGCAGTTGTACACTCCCCATAATCAAGTTCGGGTGCTGCTCAGGTGAATCGGTATAGGCGTTGCGGGGAACCGAGGGGGAAGACATCTCAGTTTAAGTTTAAAACGTGACTCTTTGAATCGTAATAAAATTCAGTAAGCTGTTTGGCATTTAAACCTTAATATCAATAATGGCACAATCCTTGTAGTGCGAGCATCTTGCTCGCTACTAATACCCAATTTAAATGCATTACAGCTTATAACGATTTACGCTGGCTACTCCAACTGTAACTCACACTGTTGAAAAACATAATTAACCGCAGCAAATAACCGCTCCAAGTCCTGAATTGTATAAAACCGCTTATTTTGGGTAAACTTATCAGTTATCAGTTGACCAAACTGCCATATCGCCCCATTGGAAACAACACCAAAAATCCTTTGTTCTGGATCATTGTTAATTTTCTGCACCGCCACCATCTCTGCTAAACATTGCCCCCATTCTTCAGTAAAATCACTCTCTTTCTTTGCCTCAACCACTACAAAATAGGGCTTATCGAACACCACTGTCCCCAAGGGGGAGCGCTTTGCCACGATATAATCAGGAGTCCCCGATAAATTTTCATCGTAGGTCAAGGCTTGGTGACTCCAAAGCAGGAAATTGCGGCGATAAGCTTTCCAAACTTCTTTTAATATGGGATAAATAATCGTCTCACAAATCGCCATCTCGGAATTGTCAAACACTCCCTCATTTAAAATTAACTCTAATTCATTCCGAAAACTGTCACTCACATCAAATTCAATCTCGGTAATAAAATTGTCTCGAATATATTTGATTTGAAACGTTTTAGCGACGACGCCAATACTTTTATAACTGCTAAACGGCATGGTTGACCTCTGTATCGTGGGTGGGCGGAAGCCTTCATCCGTGTCAACTTAAGGTAAAAACCAATGCTGGTAAGCCTTTCACCCTCATCCCCTAACCCCTTCTCCCATCAAGGGATACTGCTGGCGAATTTAACATTCTGCCCTAGAATGACCGAAATACGTTAGAGCGGCTAACGATTTTATTGGATTTCACGCTATGCCAGTAACATTCGCCAGCAAAGTCATCAAGGGAGAAGGGGAATCCTTAAATAAAGACGCTTTTGGTATCACGGAAAGGAAAGCACATGGCTGCCCTCTTACTCCCCTCTCCCCCGGTGGGAGAGGGGCTGGGGGTGAGGGGTTTACTGACGTTTTCCCAACCTATTTTAATAGTTGTGTAAGTATCTGGCTCACTGGTAGAAAAATCTTGCTGTTTAGAACCAGCCTTGATATCGTAGTTTCCAAATAGATGGGGTAAACCCGACTGTAGGGGCACCATCCTTGCGCCCTCTGCGGCAACAGGTTAAGGTGCGTTACGCTACGCTAACGCACCCTACTGGCGTGACCGGGTTAAAATAGGACTTTGTTTGTAGTAAGCACTTTAGTGCTTTAACGCCTAGCTGGAGAGGGCTAAAGCCCTCACTACGAACCAAATCTATTTCACCATTTTAGCTGGGTCACGCCACTACATAGGCGCTGGGTTCTCTAAAAATTCGTAAAGGGTTCTATCTGTCTTAACCCCTCCTCCCGCCAATCATCCCCCGTTTCCCCCTCTTCCAAACTAAACAAACGTTCGCGACAAAGAATTTGCAGCAGCAGGGGTAAACATTGACTTTTCTCCAAAATCCAGGTTACATCCTCAACCGGAAACGGAATCGGTGAACTGTCAATCAATTCCCGCGCCTCCACCTCCGTTAATGCGCCCAGAAAAGCAGTATAACCAAAGATATTGAAAAAGGGAGAACTATGTCCGGTATGAGACGCCAAATCCAAGGGAGATTCCGGTGTGGCTAAAATAAAAGCCAGATTTCCCCCTGTCTGATTCGTGGCTAAAGAGCGTAAACTGTCCCAAAACCCATCATCTAACTCTGGACAACGCTGCAATCCCACGCCAATTTCATCCAATAAAATAACGGTGGGTGAATGCAAATGGCTACTCACCACATCCATAAAATAATCTAGGTGACAAGGATTCGGGACTTTCATATTCATGGCTTCTAGAATATAACCCAGCAATTTCTCTTGGCTTGCCATCCGTGTATCCTGAAAATCCACAAATATCCAGCAGTAGCGTTCTGGATGGGGTAACCAGTCCGACTTTTGACCGGGACGTAATTCCTCCGGTGGCGTCGTGGTAATGGTTTTCAAGTAGTGCAACAGGGAGGTTTTGCCAATGCGCCGCTTCCCGATAATCGCAGCATTTTGTAGGGGATGGCGTTTGAGTAAATTGAACAGGCGTTTGAGTTCCCGTTTGCGCCCAAAAAAGTAGCGGGGATGAGTGATGGGTGTCCCGGTGATGAAGGGTGAAGACTCCTCTAGGATTGGGTTTGAAACATTGGGAGAGGGCGGATTGTCTGACTCATCTAAATAAATATCTCGCCACTCTAACCCCAATGCTTCGCACAGTTCGACAAAATACTCAAAATCAACGGGTTCGCCATTGAGGAATTTTTTCACCGTGGATAACGATGGGGTAACGTGTTCAGCAAACTTCTTTTGGCTGGGGTAGCCATTGCGCCGAAGTGCTGATTTGACGTGGTTTATGTACTCTGGGGCAACTTTAAGCGATCGCGCCATTACTCATAATCAGCGACAAGTGGATTCAGGTCAACTCAAAGTTAGCCATAAGTCAGCTACCTCAGCCAAATTTCTCAACCCGGTACTCACCTAGCCTTCTCCTTGAATAGGATTAAGAGTTCAATCTGATTCAATGAAACGATTTGAAGACCTTAAAACCATCCTGGAGATTATTGTAATCTTAGCGGCGCTGCCTGAATACCCCCTGCTGCTAGTGACGGCGGTTGTCGTTGTCTGGATGTATGTGCTAATCAACGATAAGGATATGGAAGGGTAGAATTGCTATAGCCGTTGGTTTGACATAAGGGGAATTATCCTGATTGGGAAGTCTCTCAATTGTAAATAATTAACATTTAACTCCATCAGGTGCGAGACAATCTCAAATCCTCCTTTTAAAATCGAGAAAGCCACTTTTACTCTTATTTAAAACAATAAGTGGGTGGACACAATTAAAGTTAACGGTGGATAGTGTCATTCGTCATTCATTTATGTAAGGGAACTTTAACGGTGAAACTGCACTGGCTACTTCCCAGTTTTCTCGGCTTTTTTTTGCTCTCCTTTCCAGCGCAAGCGGCGAGATTACTCTCCTGGCGCTTTGATGTGAATCAAAATCAACTCGTCTTTACCACTGATGAAGGGGTACAACCTACTGGGCAATTTCTTACCAATCCCAACCGCCTGGTGATTGATTTACCCGGTATCCCCCTGGAGAATGCCAAATTAGAACAATTAGTCGGTGGTGCAGTGCGGGTGGTGCGTGTTAGTCAATTGAACCCCCAAACCACGCGCTTGGTGATTGAGTTTAATCCGGGTTATACGATTAATCCCCAACAAGTTCTATTGAAGGGATTCTCCCCTCGGATGTGGACAGTGCAGTTACCACCACCGCAACAAGTTGTCCAATTAACTACACCAACCCCCCTACCGTCGCAAAATTCTGTTATACCTCCAACAACCAGCAATCCTCCCTTCAATCTCTCCCAAGTTCCCAACCGCCGTATTGTGGTTATGGTTGATCCCGGACATGGGGGAAAAGATCCCGGTGCAGTTGGGTTAAATGGATTGCGGGAAAAGGATGTAATTTTGCCCATTTCTCAACAAGTTGCCGCCATTTTACAGCAACAAGGAATTCAAGTAATTCTCACTCGAACCAGCGATTATTTTGTAGACTTAGCACCCCGCGTGGAGATGGCAAAACAAGCCCAAGCGGACTTATTTGTGAGTATCCATGCGAATGCTGTTGGTCGCCGTCCTGATGTGAATGGATTGGAAACCTATTATTACTCGAATGGTCAGGGTCTGGCTCAAACCATTCATAATAGTATTTTACAGAGAATTCAGATTCGCGATCGCGGCGTGAAACAAGCCCGATTTTACGTCCTGCGTAATAACCCAATGCCCGCCGTCCTCGTAGAAGTTGGCTTTGTTACCGGACGAGAGGATAACCCCCGCCTAGGGACACCCGAATACCAGAGCCAAATGGCAGGCGCGATCGCACAAGGTATCTTACAATATATTCGGCAGAATCCATAAATAAATCGTAGGGGCGGGTTTAGCCCCTTAATTTTGCTATTGACCGATAACCTTTCAACAAAACCCGCCCTTCCTAACTCATGCCTTCTCGAAATAAATCTCATCAGCCATCTGCCATCTGCCTTGCTGCTAAGCTGTTCGGCATTTAAACCATAATGTCAAGAATTGCGAAATCCTTGTAGTGCGTTAAGCGAAGCCATGCCGAAGGCTTTGCATCTTGCTCGCTACCCATTCCCAATTTAAATGCGTGACAGCTTAAGGTAACCAAAAATCAGGTAATACTGTCTTCCCCCAATCCCGCACCGTTTTATTAATCATCCGCCCCAATTGAATATGAGGTTCATCAGGTTCAACCGGAATAATAGTTGCCTTATTTCCATACCCAAAACGGTCAATTACCAAATTTGCCGCCTCTAAACCCGTTATGTATGCCTTCTCCTGTGACCAAGAACCGTGATTTGTAACAATCCAATCCCCACTCATAAACACATTATCAATCGGAGTTGTCGCTGGCAGCAAATACTGATAACTTCCTGGGGCAAAATGCGTTACCCCTTGCGGTACACGAATCACACTGCTATCAATAACCTTGGCATTCCGAAACTCTGGCACACAAGTGGCTAAATCGCGATGAACCTTTGCCACAATTTGTTCATCACTCATCGGCAATAACTGATTCCCATGATAAAAATCTGCTTCAATGACACTTCCCGGTTGATATGCATATTCATCATGCAACGCATTCAAATCAAAAAATGTCCACCCCGTCGTCGGATCAAAGCCAAAACAAGCATTAGACGGATTCCGCAGAATAACTTTTCGGTCAAACCATAACCGGGTTGCCAGAACATCAATTGCGCCTAAGTTTCTCAAATTTCGGAATTCCGAATAGGGTTGCAAGCTACTACTCGCACTGACAATTTTTTTCATGCCATTAACACTAACGGCAAAAATAACCGCATCGGCTTCAAAGACATCCTCACCGCAGACAACCGCTTTAGCCTTACCCCTATCGTCCAAGAGAATATCGTTTACCCGCTTATTCGTCAGCACTCGTCCCCCGGCTTTCTCAATCCGCTCCACCCAGGGTTTAAAAATCATCTCTGCCACCGTTCCCCGACACCAGACGACATCAAAATTAGGTTGGTGAGCCAAAATGAAGTAATAGAGCATTCCCAGGGCGGCGGCGGCTGAACATTGCTCACCGGGGGCAAATAACCCCACCAACAGCATCGGTTCAAAGGAATCCCGATATAATCGGGCAGAGACACCAAACTGTTTAAAGAGTTCGCGGGCAGTTACCTTATCGTAACGTCGCCATGCTTGATCAGAATTATCAAAATCAATCAGAGCATACAGTAGAGGTAAAGCCGAAAGCCTGTCAATTAGAGGTAAGCGTTTAAACTTAGGGTAGAGAAACGTTCCCAATGGGGTAGGCAGCGGGAACTCATTCTGAAACAGAGGCGATTCGACTTCTAACCCAGCAGGAGAATATTGGGAGGAATGGGTAAAAGGTGTGAAAGGTTGGAGTTTTAATTCGTTAACCAGGCGAAAGATATTGCGATAGGGATACCAGAACCCATGAATACCCCCCTCGACTGAACGTCCGCCAGAGGTTTTCCATCCAGCTACTAATCCACCGGGATAGGGGGCGGCTTCTAGAAGAGTAACATCGTAGCCTTGTTGAGCAAGATGATAAGTCGCACCTAAACCTGCCCATCCTGCACCAACGACGACTATCCGTTTTTGTGCTAACGCTTCTGACATCCTTGATCTCATAACTCTCTCTTTATTTAGGATGCCACGATTAGTTGGGCTTGCGTCAGCCCAACTGAAGCCCAAATAATGAAGCAGGCAAGATGCCCACTCTTATTCAGGTTGGAAAAAGCTGGTTGAAGCTTTCTCACTCTCCATTCCCTAAACTCTCGAACAGTGTTCCAGGTATGAAATTGGGAAGATGAGGGGCCAAAAAACGGTGGCAATGATAAAGACTATCCGACACCGGAATTTTTGCTCCGACGATAAATTCGTCTCTTTCTGGAATGCATTTAACCAGTTTATGCAAAATAATCCAGCGATTAATAAGTAAACTGTAAGAAGTCCTAGTATCATAATCCTATTGAGTAGAGAGGTTTACTGCATTTATTCCAAGTGATAATGGAACAAATTAGTTTTTTGACTCCAGCAGTTTACCAAACAAGTCTTGATAATAGGCAAGTTAGTAAGCTGTTCGGCATTGAAACCTTAATGTCAATAATGGCGAAATCATTGTAGTGCGTTTAGCGAAGCCATGCCGCAGGCTTTGCATCTTGCTCGCTACCTATTCCCCATTTAAAGGCATGACAGCTTGCTGACTCTGCATCAGATTGCCCTAGTGATTACATGATTAAGCATACACACCAGTTTTTTCCCACAGAAGAGTGGAATGTGCCTCTATCTAAAGGAAGAGTTTTCAGGAAAGTCAAAAAGGAAAGCTGCTTGAGGTAACATCGTCCCCCAAATCCCCCTTCCGTCCCCCTTCTAGATCCCCCTCTTCCCTTCTAGATCCCCCTTCCGTCCCCCTATTAGATCCCCCTCCCGTCCCCCTATTAGATCCCCCTCCCGTCCCCCTATTAGATCCCCCTCCCGTCCCCCTTAAAAAGGGGGAAGCCAGCGGATGCTTCGCTTTTTGTTCCATGGGGGAAGCCAGAGGATGCTTCGCTTTTTGTTCCATGGGGGAAGCCAGAGGATGCTTCGCTTTTTGTTCGATGGGGGAGAATTCAAAGCCTCTCTCCTTGAAGGAGAGAGGTTTGGAGAGAGGTTTTCCAGATCCCGACCAAAAGTAAGATCAACATGGGAATAGGCAGGGAAATTTTTTATTTGGTACAGATTGCCGTTTTTTCCAAATCAACGTTATAATCTGATTTGTGTCAGTGTGTTTCCTTTGAAACGCCGTTGCACAAGAGGGCGCGTAGCTCAGTGGATAGAGCACCAGATTCCGGTTCTGGGTGTCGGGGGTTCAAATCCCTCCGTGCTCGTTAAACAAGAAACTCCAGTATTCTTATTCGACTAGGGGTTTCAGCCAATAACTACTTAACTGTCACATTCCTGTATGTGCCGGCTTTTTGGTGTTCCTGCTGTTTTTTTTGACTGTGCTATGAGAGCATCCGATTAGCAAACTTACCCGATGAAGGAAAAATACTCGTCCATCGGAGAGCTTAAGGCGGGGAGTGTCAAATAAGATTTGAGAATACTGTTGTTTTATCAAAAACCTAGAAATTCATCGATGAGATTGTTTCGCTCATCTTCAGATAACTGATAGAATACCTTTTTAGCCAGCTCTGGAGAGGCATTTTGTGAAAACCAGTCACTATTAGGGTTATCTTGTATTACCAAAAAATAGTGTAATCGTTTCTCTATCGCCTCTTTGTCGGATTTGTCTAACTGTCCTATGCGCTTCAACCAATGATGGTTAGAATCTTTAAAACAGGTACTATCAACAGTGTATATTTGATGTATTAAAGCATAATATTCAGTATCAAGCTCATTCCTTTGAGTTGGATTAATCGGGTAAACCGTTGGTAAACCCTTGTATATCTCTCGTGAACTCAATGGAATAATTGCAAATGTCTGTATGTCATCCGAGTTATTTCTAAATTGCTCACTTGTCCAAACGAGGTGAGGATGACTGCCTCTCAAAACTCGACTAGCATTAAGCTTTTCTGTACAATCTTTATGATTACACTCGATCTGACTGGGTTCTTTTAAATCATAAATATGAACATGACCCTGCTTACAGCGCAAAGAAACACGATCAGGATTAATCACGTAGATCCATCCTTGCCGAGGTTTTTGTCCAGCCATTTTACAATCCTAACTCACTCACCAATTTTTCTCGTTCGGCGTTTAAATTAAGCTTAACTTTTTCTTCGGCTTTATGAATTTGCCTCATTTCCAGCATTGGAGCCGTATTCTGTACATAATCTAATAACTGTTCAAATTTTGCTGCACTAGCCCACTCTCTTCTAATATTATCAAGCATTAGTTTTAGACCCAAAGGTAAATTTATATCAGTTGTGATATCTGCTTCTATACCTAGTCTAATAAAGGTGATCCTGCCTTCAGCTTCCTGGGCAATCTCTTTCCCGTCCATTTGACTGAGAGCTGTGTCTATATCTTCATGCCAGGGACTATTGTGGTAGTAACACCAGTTTAATTCAGTAAGCTGCTTTCCTGTCCATTTAACCGTATAAAGATCAGCCAAATATAAAAAATTAACGAGCTGTGTTTTCGTGATATGCCCTTTTGTCTTATAGACAAAATATTTGATGAGTTGCTCCAACATCATTCCTTTTAATGCTGATGTCTAGATCGTCGGTCAAGTATTATGAGAAACCGGGTTTCTCGTGAAGATGACAGAAATATCAAGTTTCACCCAAAGAAACCCGGTTTCTTGACCGAGGCATCCAATTACATCCCCATAATTTCATATCCAGCATCAACATATAAAACCTGACCCGTGATCCCACTGGCGAGATCACTCGATAAGAAGGTGGCGGTATTGCCAACTTCTAGCTGGGTAACGGTTCGCCGTAGGGGTGCTACCTGCTCCACATGATGAATCATATCCAAGATGCCGCCCACTGCTGAAGATGCTAGGGTGCGGATTGGACCTGCGGAAATCGCATTGACCCGAATATTACTCGGTCCCAATTCGGCGGCGAGGTAACGGACGCTCATCTCCAATCCTGACTTGGCAATCCCCATGACATTGTAATTGGGGATCACCTTCACGCCGCCAAGATAGGTCATGGTGACAATACTTCCTCCCTCCTTCATTAAGGGTTTAGCAGCGGCGGCTAATCGCGTCAGGGAATAGGTACTAATTTCTAAGGCTGTGGTAAACCCTTGTCGCGAGGTTTGGCTAAACTCTCCAGATAAGTCCTCTTTATTGGCAAAGGCAAGGCAATGGATGAGGATGTCCAGTTTGCCCCACTGCTTCTCAATCGCCTCAAAGGTGGCGTCGATTTGAGCATCATCCTGGACGTTACAGGGTAAGAAGACACTAGGTTGTAGGGGTTCTACCAAGTCTCTGACTTTCTTCTCGAAGCGTCCCTTCTCATCGGGTAAATAGGTGACTCCCAACTCAGCACCCGCTTGGTGCAACTGTTGGGCAATGCCCCAGGCGATTGATCGATTGTTGGCAATCCCAGTCACTAGGGCATTCTTTCCAGTCAAATTCAGCATAGGTATCTTAATTCTTCAAGACAATAAAACAATTCGTTAAAGAATAACCGTGTTTGGGCGATGTTCGTTGTATGATAACGCCAAACCGTTAGCTATCAACTCAATTCATCAGGTGTCCGTTGACATCTCACCTCATTATGTAACAATTGGTACAAAAAACCTATTGGGACTCAGATTAAGTATTCTTGAATACAATATAGAGATCGTTCATTGAGCCGATTTTGGAGTCTCAAGCTTCATCGGCGATCACTTAGAAGTCAGTAAGGCTTTGGCGCAAGGGTAATAGGTATGGTCGTAATGCAAGATAGACCGTTAGCAGCTGTGTTCCGTCAAATCGGCGGAAGCTCATTTCCTCCCGTTGTTGAAACCTTTGAGCGGGGCAAAACTATTTTTTTCCCAGGAGATCCCGCTGAACGGGTCTACTTTCTCATGAAAGGCGCTGTGAAGCTTTCCCGGGTATATGAGGCGGGTGAAGAAATTACAGTTGCCTTGTTGCGGGAAAATAGTGTCTTTGGGGTATTGTCATTGATTACAGGTCACCGCTCTGATCGGTTTTACCATGCGGTGGCGTTTACCCCGGTTGAACTGCTTTCAGCTCCGATTGACCAGGTAGAGCAAGCGCTCAAGGACAACCCAGAGCTATCCATGTTGATGCTCCAGGGACTGTCCTCGCGGATTTTACAGACGGAAATGATGATCGAGACATTAGCTCACCGGGATATGGGATCTCGCTTGGTCAGTTTTTTATTGATTCTCTGCCGTGACTTCGGTGTCCCTGGTAAGGATGGGATTACCATTGACTTGAAGCTGTCCCATCAAGCGATCGCGGAAGCGATTGGCTCCACACGAGTAACCGTCACTCGGCTACTGGGGGATTTGCGAACGGATCAAATGATTTCTATTCAAAAGAAAAAAATCACGGTTCACAACCCTGTAGTGCTGAGTCAGCAGTTTACATAGACGTCGTAGACAATTTAATTTATTTATGGCTCAGGTTCATCAATTTTGAAGGCGACAGGCTTCAGCTTGTTTCATTTGATGAACTTTAAGCCGCATTGCGCTGACAATGGAGATGTCCGGTTTAGGGACGCCGCAAGACTTGAATTTCGGAGTCTTGATTCTCTGAATTCCCGGTTAGTCCCGCTAAGACTTTACCATCCGAACTCACAACCAGATTACTCATTTTTTCATACTTTAAAGTAGCTTCTAGCTCCGCTGTTTGTAAATTCCACACCTTAATCCCTTCATCGGTACTGCCAATAATGCGATCGCGACTCAGAACAAAGGTATCATACCCGAAATAGTTTCTCGTCGAAGACACACGTCCTTCAGCTTTCAGCATTCCCGTCGTTAAATCCCATACTCTCAAATCCGTCACGGGTTGGCGATAGTAAATTGTCACGGCTGTCTTCCCATCCCCACTGATGTACGCCGAGTGCATATACCCAAAACCGTCCGACCATTTTTTCTGGAGGATAATTTGCTGGTTAGTGAGTAAATCCCACGCCACAAGTTTGCCACCCACACCCAATTCAACCAGTGCTGTTTTGCCATTAGAACTAATCACACGAGGATAGAAGCGTGGCGAGTTGTCTTCGATTAAAACAGGACCAATTTTGATTTCAGTAGACGGCGAATTGGGTAAGGTTAGCGTTAGCTTACCTGTTGCCAAATCCCAGACTTTGATTTCAGTATAACTGCGACTAATAATCCTCGTTCCATCAGATGAAATCTCAACCCCATTGATAGTATCAGTATGTCCCGCGAGGACTTGAGGCGGTTGGTTAGTGGTCATATTCCAAATCCGAACCATGCGATCGCCACTACCACTGACAACCACCTTACCATCGGGCGCGATCGCGAGCGCCTGAATCACACCCGAATCACTCTGGAGTGTTTTTTTCAAGGCTCCAGTTTGCAAGTCCCACACTTTAATTGCCTTATCCTTCCCACCACTTATTAAGGTTTTACCGTCAGCACTGATGACAAGAGCCAAGACAGTCGGATGTCCCGTAAACGTGCGAAAGACAGACAAATTACAGTAGGGAGACTTTGTTGCATTTTGAGAACAAGATTTCAGCTCGACAGGTTGTGTCTTCTGTTTCAGTGATGGGAAAAACTGATCGAGATGCCATAAAATATTGGTAGTAACTACCACAAACAAGACGCCTCTGATTAACCAAGAGCGACTGATTTTATGACTAGAGTTGGGCGGCTCAAGGGGTTCTCCCTGGGAGCATCCCAATTTGGCACGTTGCCTCTTTGAATGGGACTGAAACCTTTGCAATTGCGTTAGTTGAGATAATGCTTTGTCCAAAACGGGATGCTCCCTTCTCCCTGAATAATCTGGGTTAACTCGCGGCGACTGCGATTTGCCTCATACCAAAACGAGCACCAGAAAGTAAATAATACAAAAATCGGTAGTCCTAAAAACAGCAAGCCTTCAACTCTAACCCCATCCCCCGAAGAAATGCTCCACAGAAATAGTGGGATAGTGGCGCTGTACCAGGTTAAGTACCAAAACACTAAGAACCCAATAACCAAAGGATGTAACCTCATCGTGATGCGAATCACCGTTCCCTGAGATCCCGATTCAAATCGCCCTCGGATTGTGGGTAAAAATGAGTTTTGGTAATGAATAATTCGCCGCACCTCAAACCCATCACTAGAAATTCTTCCGGTATAGGGTGCATGGTTACGAGAAAAAGTCCAGCGAAATGTTTTGGGCGCTTCAATGTGAGCATTGAGCTTATCAATAACATCCGGTAATGGCTCGTGAGTTTGAATGGTAAAGGCATTGTCGGGTAGGATGGGCATGGGTTGAACCCTTAAGAATTAAAGGCTTTATTTTGACCTGAATGGGTCATTAATTCATCTGGATTTAATGCTTGGTGTTGCACCCGTTCCGGACGTCCCATCCCCGTTGTTATCGCATAATATTGGGCTAACAGTCGCAACCATAGGGCGGGATAATGCTTTTCAATCCAGGGTTGTAAGCGGCGAATCAGATTCGGGAACCACCCTTTAAGGAATCCACTCACTATAGCATTGCGAGTAAACGTGAAGTAACTACCTATCCAGCGTAAGAAATCCTTTGTCCCTGCCATGTCCCAAATCCAAAAAATCAGGGCAGGATTACGTCTGGCTGCTTTTAATGCTAGTCGGTTGAAGGTTAACCAATCAAAACGATCTTTAATAAACGTATCAGCAACCTCTGGCGGTTCATCCGCTAAAAGCCCAAAGAAGGTATTCAGCATGGCATTAACCCGTTGGGGAGGCAAATGACGCCCGGTTGGCACCATCATGCCTTTGGAAAAGAGCCAAGTGACCGCAACATTGCTTTGATGAGCGCGAATTTGGTTTAAATCGTTGGCAGTTAGGAGATTATGGCGTAGGGCGGTATCGAGTAAGTCGGTTAACCGATATAGGTTACGCACAAGGGAACCAAATCCGGTAAACACCAGAGGCGATTGTAGGGAAGCCGCATCCCCAATGGCAACCAGCCGATCAAACGCCACCGTGCGATCGCGACTGCTGATGCTAAAGTGTCCAGGAATATAGCCGAATGTTGGTTTCTTCCACACCAATTTTTCCATGTCGCAGCGGCGGTACTCTGGCAGAATTGTAAAAAAGTCTTCATACATTTCTAATAAAGAGCCAGGGTTCTCAGGATGCACCTGATGGTAATGGAACAAATAGATCGTCAAGTCCTCCCCCGCCCCCGGAAACAGTTCCCAAATCAACTGCCGTCCCCGGGAAATGTCGCCGTGGCTATTGAGAACGTCTCCATAGTTAGAATCCCACACCCCTGGCTCAAACCCACTGGCAATCACCGCACCGACGGTGGGGCAGACGCTATCAAACGCCCTGCCCCCATTCAGTTGCCAAGCGATGGGGGAAGCGGTGCCCATGGCATCGACTAAAAGTCGTCCTCTGGCTTGTCGAGGGGTTTGGCTGGGCAAATGCTGTAGACTGACGACAACTTCCTCTGGCGTGATCTCTGCCCGGATAAACTCCGTCTCATCCCAGATGTCACCGCCGGCTTTTTGTAACTTTTCTCCACATAAATGTAACAATTTCTCTGAATCAATTGCCACATTGAGTACTGTTGGTGTATGTAGTACAGGTGCTTTTAGATGAGGAGGATTGTTGCCATCAAAGAATTTGTTGAAGCCATCAATATATTCTCTGGCGATCATGGCTTCAAACTCATCGGGCGTAAATAACCCCAAATCGATGAGACTCTGAAACTCAGCCCGGGAAATATTCCATTCTCGGTTCATGCGCCCAAAGGGTAATCGTTCTACCAGTAGAACTCGATACCCCCGTTGTGCCATCACGGCGGCGTGAATGACTCCCAGGGCGCCACCGATGTAAATCAGGTCATAGGTTGAATTGGAGTAGCTGTGTCCTCGAAGCTGTGTTGGTTCCTCGGTTGTCTTAAACACAACCTGTTTAGGCTGCTGTGGATTCCGCACCCCTTCGCGCCATCGTTTTTCCCACCAATAGACGCGGTTGAGGTCATATTCCCCTTTGGGCATTTTTTGGAAGAAATGAACCGTCTGGGGATAATAGGGCGCTAGCGCCTCAAAGATCGACTGTTGCGATAAATCGACCTCTGGGGGTTCAGGATAGCGATAGGGAAACTGACGGCGTAAATCCCCTGTCAGCTTCTGGAGTAATTGCCGTTCTCCCGCGATCGCGCGATCGCAACAGCGAAAGGCTTTCAAGTAGGTGGTTCGCTGCACCGACCAAACAAAAATGGAGATTTCCGGAATCGGGACGTAAATCGGTGTAGATGAATTGGCTGAAGACGCATGTTCAATTTGTACCAGGATTCCATCCGGGGTTATCGTTTTCTTCCCCAGCTCAAAGTACCAGTCCTGCTGCAACCAGGTGCGAACAGCGTCGGTATCGGGGTTCGGTATTTCTACGTAGAGAAGTTCTTTCATCTGAGTGATCTGATTCGCTGAGGAATTACGCAAGATGACGGAGGTGACTTGAAGCAAAATACGCTACACTTCCGGATACTGATTGGTTTAATATTAGTAAAAAAAGTTTACACTCTTCTCATTTTCGGTAAATTAGGGTGCTTTTGTTAACTCGCCATGAATTATCCCATCCCAGTTAGTCCCCAAGAAATGACGGCTCTCCGTCAAAAACCAGTGAACGAAGAATTAGTAGCAGCGGCAATTGCCGGTGTCATTCAGATTGCCCGTTCTCAAGGACAGTCCTTAGACGAGCTTACCGCTGAAGTGCTAGCGGAAGATAGTGTCTTAGATCAGGCACAACGACGCTGGCTTAGTGATATTGTCGCCCAAGCCTGGAACATTCTGCCATCCATAGAGGCGGTGGGGAGTATCTCGGTTTCTTGAGGATATCAAGCGGTGTCAATCATCGCTTGACCCCAGGTTGCGATCGCGTCATTATTGTAATTCTAGTGTTGACGGCTGACTGGTGGCTGATGACTGGTGGCTGTTGACAGTTGATTAGTGGGTATTTGCCGCCTATTTTGTCACGGTTCGGTAGTCAGGGATGCGAGCCTAGAGTTTGTTGGGTTTCATACCTCAACCCAACCTACAACATGAAACTACTACAATAACGACACTCATCACTGGACGTTAATTGTACCGACTACTTTAACCATGATTTCTCAGCCGGAAGCCAGAGAACTGATTCGCCTCGCCACCTTAGCACCATCGGGTCACAACACCCAACCCTGGAAATTTTCTATTGATACCAATACTATCCGTATTTACCCGGACTATTCCCGTCGTCTACCTATAGTAGACCCTGATGACCATGCGCTGTTTATCAGTTTAGGTTGTGCTTTGGAAAATCTGTTGATTGCGGCACAGCATAGCGGTTTCAACGGCGATGTTGAGTATTTTCCTGATGGAGAAGCCCAAGATTGTTTGCTGGTTCATTTACACCCCAATTCCCATCCTCCGGATACAGCCCTGTTCCACACTATTTCTAAACGTCAATCCACTCGTTGCGCTTATGATAGTCGGAAAATCCCTCGAACAGATTTAGAAGAGTTGGAAAAGGCAAATACTCAAGACGGGATTCAGTTAAGAGTATTTACGGAGGCTGACGATATTGAACAGATTACTGACTTGGTTAAACAAGGGAATCGCCACCAGTTTAATGATCCGGCGTTTGTTAATGAACTCCTTTCCTGGATTCGCTTTAATCAGCATGAAATAACCTCACATCAGGATGGCTTAATTGCGGCAGCTTTAGGTTTTCCGCCTGTATCCATACCTCGCTGGTTGGGTCAAACCCTGATGAAAGTATTAGCCCCTCCAGAAGGTGAAGCGAAGCGGTGCGAAAAACTGATTCAGAGTTCCTCAGCACTGATGTTATTTATTGCCCAAAAGCATGATAAAAAATATTGGGTAAATTTGGGACGCAGTTTCCAGCGTGTGGCTCTCACAGCAAGTTCGTTGAATATTAAACACGCGCACATTAATATGCCCTGCGAAGTGTTAGATGTGCGACGGCAATTCCAGAACTATTTGGGATTAGAGGAAGCACAACCCCTGTTACTACTACGGATTGGTTATGCTCAAGCCATGCCCACTTCACCGCGTCGCCCCCTTGAGGAGGTGCTGATAGATGGGGGTTGAGTTGGATTGCACAGGTGTAGAAGGTAAATGGCAGAGGGCTTCAAGGGAAAAGTACGCACGGGATAAAGGGGATTCCTGAAGCAGATGTGGTATCACACTATCCGGACGATTATGAGGGATAAAGGTAGATCCGAATAGTACACTGTTGAGGAAAAATTCGGTCAAGAAACTGGGTTTCTTTGGGTGAAAGGTTAATATGGCGTCGTCATCCTCACGAGAAACCCGGTTTCTAGGAATACTTAACCGACGCTCTAGATAGGGGCTGCTGAATAAGTATTGTGGTGGGGGTAGGGAGCAGGGGAAGCAGGGGAAGCAGAGGGAGCGGGGGAAGCAATGATACATTTTCCCTGATAATGGTGCAAAGGTATGAAAGGGTTTTATCCTTTTTCTTTGAAGATGAGCCAATGTTCATGCTACTCAAAGCTTTGGTAGCCAAGGGTTTCGGTCTTGTGCAGCAAGCCCTAGATAAGCTAAAGCGTTTGCCAAGGTATTTTTCTTTGTCCAGTAAAATATATCTTAATTAAAGATTTCATAAAAAATTAGCAATTGAGTGAATTTTCTGATGGCTTCAGGAACTGACTAAGCTAGCATGAGATTAACCTGGATAACCCCAACGTTATGTTTAAAGCCCGTACTCTGGTTAAATTCCTGCTCATTTTTTTACTGACGGTCTTTATTTTAACCTTTAATTGCCTTCACTATTGGATGTTCGGTGTCTTCAATGTTTTGGGTCAAGACTCTCTAGCAGGAAATCAGTACAATTACGGAGAAGTCTTACAAAAAGCGGTCTATTTTTATGATGTTCAGCGATCCGGAAAACTGCCTGCCAATAATCGGGTGGAATGGCGGGGGGATTCGGCATTAACTGATGGTGCAGATAATGGGATTGACTTAACCGGAGGCTGGTATGATGCCGGGGATCATCTAAAATTTGGCTTTCCCATGGCAGCTTCAACTACGCTTTTGGCTTGGGGCGTGATTGAATACGAAGACGCTTACAAACAAAGTGGTCAATATAATGCCATGCTGGATAATTTACGCTGGGTTAATGACTATTTTATTAAAGCTCATCCTGCACCAACAGTGTTGTGGGGTCAGGTGGGTAAAGGAAGTTTAGATCATGGGTGGTGGGGAGCAGCGGAGGTGATGCCGATGGAGCGTCCTTCCTATAAAATTGATGCCACTTGTCCGGGTTCTGATTTAGCTGGAGAAACCGCCGCCGCGATGGCAGCTTCAGCTATGGTTTTTCAAGCAACCGATGCGAATTATGCCCAAACTTTGCTCAAACATGCCCAGGAACTCTACGACTTTGCTGAGCAATATCCGGGCAATTATTCCGATTGTATTACCGAGGCGGCGGAGTATTATCAATCCAGTGGGTATACCGATGAACTGGTTTGGGGTGCAGCATGGCTTTATCGAGCTACACAAATACCGGAGTATTTACAAAAAGCTGAAGCCTATTATGAGCAGTTAAGGGATCAACCTAATGCGACTCTCGCTTATAATTGGACGCATACCTGGGATGATAAATCTTATGGCAGTTATGTCTTATTAGCCGAATTAACCGGGAAAACCAAGTATCGACAAGACGCCGAACGTTGGTTAGACTATTGGTGCGATCGCTGTCAGTGGCAACACGTCTCCTATACTCCAGGAGGACTGGCTTGGCTGGATGAATGGGGTTCGTTAAGATATACGGCAAAAACTGCATTTTTAGCCTTTATTTATGGGGACTCAGTAGACTCGGCTTGGACGCGACGAAAATATCATGCCTTTGCCGAACGGCAGATTAATTATATGTTAGGATCGAATCCAGATCAGCGCAGTTATGTGGTCGGATTTGGCAATAACCCACCCAGACAACCCCATCATCGAACAGCCCATGGTTCTTGGGCAAATAGTAAAGAAATTCCAGAAGAAACGCGACATATTTTGTATGGCGCTTTAGTTGGCGGACCGGATCAGGAGGATAATTACATCGATGAACGGTCTAATTTTCAGATGACTGAAGTTGCCACAGATTATAATGCCGGATTTACGGGTGCTGTGGCGAAACTTTATCAGAAATATGGGGGTAAACCCTTAGCCAATTTTCCGGAACCAGAACAACGAAGTGATGAATTTTTTGTCGAGGCGCAAGGGAATCAACTGAGTGATAATTTGATGGAGGTTCAAGCTACCATTTATAACCAATCCGCGTGGCCCGCCCGGATTATTCCTAATTTATCGTTTCGCTATTTTATTGATAGTAGTGAGGTGATAGAAGCCGGAGGAAACCCAAGCGATATCAAAGTTAATGCTAATCCTGAATCGGGAATAACGGTATCTGGACTTAATCCTTGGCAAAATTCGCCAACGATTTACTACATTCAGGTGGATGTAGATGGGACACAACTCTATCCTGGAGGAGAAGCTTATTATAAAAAAGATGTCCAATTGCAGGTGAATACGCCGACAGGTATCTGGACTATGACTAATGATTGGTCGTACCAAGAGATATTAGAACAAGCCGGGAAGGGCAAACGTACTCATATTCCGGTTTATAATAGTGGACAATTAATTTGGGGAGTTGAACCGCCACAAGATGGGTGAAATAGTTTTGATGCTTCACGACTTTCGAGGGTATAGTGCGTGAGTGTGTAGGGGCGGGTTTAGGGACTTTCGTGCAGCTATTGATAATAACATTTGTACAAAACCCGCCCTGACTTGAGTCGGGTCGCTCTCTCCTTAAACCTTTAGGTGATTAATCTTTTAGGGATTAAAGGTGCGTCTACAGATTAAAATCTGTAAATGAATAGGATGGAATAATCTCATGAAAATCGATAGACGTTTCTTCCTCGGTTGGGCAATATCGATGGTGTATGGATTCTGGGCTAAAGGACAAGCGCAAACGGTAAACCCAGATAACCCAAGTAAACTTTTGATTAATCAAGTTGGATATTCACCAACCCATCCTAAGGTAGCCTTTTTACTCAATTCCAATTTTTCTACCACCAATCCCGTCCAATTAATTAACGTCCGAAATAACCGTCCGGTTTTCGAGACTGAGTTGTCAGCGCCGAGACAAGATACAGCCAGTCAAGATAGTATCCAACGGATTGATTTCACCTCATTCAACCGCCCCGGACGCTATTATCTGAAAATTGGAGAGATTCAGTCTTATCCCTTTGAGATTGGTCAGGCTATTTATCAAGATGCTTTCAACAAAATGCTACGTTCCTACTATTTACAACGCTGCGGGGTAGCCATACGAGATTCTATTAATGGAATTGGTCATTCTCCTTGTCATTTAAATGATGGCACCTTTGCCCATACCGATGATATGCATCGGGCGGGTGAAATGAAACGCGCCCAAGGGGGTTGGCATGATGCGGGCGATTTTGGTAAATATGTGGGACCAATAGCGGTAACGGTGGGTCGTTTATTAAGTTTATATGAGCAATATCCGTCGCTATTTTCTGACCGCCAATTGATGATTCCTGAAAGTGGAAATGGCAGACCCGATTTGCTGGATGAAATGAAGGTGGGATTGGATTGGATGCTGACGATGCAACGGCGCGATGGTGCAGTTTATCGCAAGCTTTCGGGGAAAGAATGGCCCCCCATGATTCTACCGAATGAAGATATCCAACCGCGTTATATTTATGGAATTTCCACACCAGAAACAGCGAAGTTTGCCGCCGCGTTAGCTATGGCAGCGCGAGTATATTCAGACTATGATGTGTTGTTGGCGAAGAATTATTTAAAAGCGGCGCAAAAAGCTTGGGGATTTTTGCAAAATGAGCCCTCAATGCGTGTGGATTGGGTTGAGGGCGATGATAGTGGTTCAGGAAAATATCTAGCTGGGGAATGGGATACGGAAGCGTCGTTAAAGACAGATAAAGATGACCGTTTTTGGGCGGCAGCAGAGTTGTTGATTACGACAGGAGAGGCAAGTTTTGCGGCGTATTTAGAACAAGAGCTTCCTGACTTGCCTTATACTCTATTTGAATGGAAAGATCCCTCGGCTTTGGGGATGGCAGATTATCTGTGGCAACCGCGTCAGCAAGGTTCAGAAAATCTGAAGGTGCAAATGAAGCAGAAGTTATTAGAACGGGCAGATCGTTTACTGGATACGGTGAATCGCAGTGGCTATCGCTTGGCACTGGATAAGTTTATTTGGGCGTCGAATAAGATGGTAGCGGAGGAAGGAATTACCTTGTTTTATGCCTATAAACTGACCGGGAATCAAGCGTATTATCAGGCGGCGGTGGATCAGTTAGATTATTTGTTAGGACGCAATCATTTTAATCTATCCTTTGTTACGGCTGTGGGGTCAAATTCAGTCCGCAATGTCCATCACCGAGTTGCTGTCGCGAAAAAAACGGTGATTCCTGGGTTAATGGTAGGGGGGGCGAATACAGAAGCCCAGGATGGAATTGCTCCGAAAGGATTGGGTCCGCTAAGTTATGTGGATGATCAGCGATCTTATGCCACGAACGAATATGCGATTGATTATAATGCTCCTGCGATCGCACTGATAGGGATGGTGATGGCGGAAGGTTCGTAGTTGCGCTGTCTTCGCGATCGCATCCCGTTGATGGGGATAACAATACCACAATCCCGTAGGGGCGCATAGACGTGCGCCCTAACCGAAGCGCGATCGCATTCCGTTGATGAGGATTGTGATAATAAAAAATTCCCCACAACAATTTAGCTGGGCGGTTAGAAACCGCAGCTACACAAACAAAACCGTTCGTAGTAAGCTGTTCGGCATTTAAACCTTAATGTCAATAATAACGAAATCCTTGTAGTGCGTTTAGCGAAGCCATGCCGCAGGCTTTGCATCTTGCTCGCTACTAATACCCAATTTAAATGCATGACAGCTTAAGTGAGGATTTATTACCAGTGCTGCAAGATAGGAGTTTTATCCATATCATTGAATCAGAAAGGTTGTAGGTTGAGTTGAGTGAAAGCGAAACCCGTTAAAACGGGTTCACAGTCTTAAATTTAGGCTGTAAACTGATTATTGATCATTGGAATAATGCATTTCGCGATGCGGCAAAATTCGGTCATTTTGAGCGCAGCTTAGTTAGTGAATTACTACAAGATTGAGGAGAAGACAGCCGGGTTTGTTGGGCGTGAATTTGTGTTTCAAGCAATAGAGGAATTTCTGACAAGTCAGTCTAGCGGCATCCGTGTAAACTTAAGCCCTGAAGAACCAGGAAATCGCGGAACCAAACGAAACTTTCGTTCCCTTGACAAGGAAATAGAGAAAAACTAGGGTGCGGAAACCCGCGCAGGCGGGTGCAAGTTGGTGTAGCTGTGGTTACCCTACGGGAAGCCGCTGCGCGTCTACAACCGCCCAGACCAGTTAACATTTAGATTCACTATGTCTACAACTCCAATCATCACCCTATTAAGCGACTTTGGCATCAACGATGTCTACGTGGGAGTCATGAAAGGCGTCATCGCCCAAATTAACCCAGCCATCACGATCATCGATCTCACCCACGAGATTCCTAGACAAAACATCGCCGCTGCCCGATTTAACCTGATGAACGCCTATCCCTATTTTCCCGATCGCACCATCCATATCGCTGTAGTTGATCCCGGTGTCGGTAGTCAGCGCCGTGCGATCGCGCTACAAGCGGATGACGGTTTCCTCGTCGGACCTGATAATGGATTGTTTAGCGGTATTTTAACCCAAAGTACGATTGTTTTTGCTGTTGAACTCACTAACCCAGAATTTTGGCGCACCCCCACCCCGAGTCAAACATTCCATGGTCGAGATATATTTGCCCCTGTTGGCGCATATCTTGCCAGTGGTGTTTCCTTAGACGAGTTGGGATCAGTGATCGAACCCAGCACTCTGGTACAATTGCCAATTCCGGAACTAACCACAACCGCGACTGGGATCACCGGTTCTATCCAGTATATTGACCATTTCGGCAACCTAATCACCAATATTCCCGCTGCTGACGTGAGGGGAAAAATGGGGTCTGTCACCGTCAACCAACGCCAGATCCCCACGGGTCAAACCTATAGCGATCGCCCCCTCGGAGAACTGATCGCCCTAATTGGGAGTCACGGTTGGGTTGAAATTGCTGTGAATGGCGGTAGCGCTCAATCTGAGTTGCAGTTAGAGTTAGGAAATAGGATAGATGTGGCTGTCGCCACTGAAATCAAAGGTTAAATTATATGAGGGAGATGAGGGAGGGTTTAGTCACATCTGGGTGAATTCAGAAACGATAATCGTGAAACCCACCCCTACAACCTTCAAAACTTAAAACTTTCCCAGCCCCTTCCTGGTATTGAGAGGAGATGAGATAAACATGGTATTACAGCAACAATGGGACTCTGAGGTGTACCAGGGTCAATTTGGCGAATTTACGATTACCGACAGCGATCGCGTAGGGGTTATTGTATACCGAACTAGCCTGATGATCGCGGCATTGAGTTTTGCGATCGGTAGTGGTTTGGTCTTGTGGCAACTGGATAATCCCACCATTTTAACCGCCCTCACGCCCCTGTATGGCTTGTTCTGTGTAGCGTTAGGCGTAAGTTTGGCAACGATTCATATCTATTTAGCCCCCCTACACCGCCTCCTACAACTGTTTTGGGGAATTGGCACGATTGCGGCTGGCTGGTTCGCCATCCAGAGTAGCGAACCCCTCGCCCTTTTCGTGTATAACCAACCCGTTACCCTGTTCGGGATTGGCTTTGTGTTTGTGGCGTTAACCGGGATTTACTTTAAAGAAGCCTTTTGTTTTAACCGCTTTGAAACCAAACTGCTGACTCCCTTAGTACCCGTCTTGTTACTGGGACATTTAGTTAATATGTTACCCGCCACGGCGGAACAGGTGCTTTTAGGACTTTGGACAGTTCTATTTTTAGTCTTTGCGGTGCGTAAGGCAATGCAGCCAATTCCCCCTGACATTGGCGATAAGTCAGTGTTTGCCTATCTTAAACAACAACGGGCGGCTCAATCCTAAGGATTAGGGTATAATAACCGATGAGCTTGCCAGGAAAAGTTGCCATTGTTACCGGAGGCGGACAAGGGATTGGTAAGGCGATCGCGAAAGCCTTCTTAGAACAGGGGATGAATGTCGCGATCGCAGAAATTGATCCAGAAGCCGGAACAGCTACAGCCGCCGAGTTTCAACCCCTTGGTGCAATTCAATTTATTCAAACGGATATTTCCAATGAAGAGTCCGTGAAACAGGCGATTCAAGCCACCCAAAATCAATGGGGCAGAATCGATGTCTTGGTCAATAATGCGGCGATTGCCAATCCCGAAAATCCGCCAATCACAGAACTCAGTTTAGACGATTGGAATCACAAGCTAACGACTAATCTAACTGGGGCATTTCTTTGTACCAAATATACTGTTCCCTATCTCAAGCAAAACCAAGGCATAATTATTAATATTGCTTCGACTAGAGCGTTTATGTCTGAACCGAATACAGAAGCGTATGCGGCGGCTAAAGGCGGAATTGTCGCCTTAACTCATGCCCTCGCCATTAGCCTCGGTCCAGATATTCGAGTCAATTGTATTAGTCCAGGATGGATAGATGTTAGTGAATGGCAAAAGCCCTCAACTAGACATCAACTCCAATTAACCCCCCAGGATCATCAACAACATCCGGCGGGTAGAGTGGGCAAACCCGAAGACATTGCCGCATTTGCTGTTTATCTCGCCGCTTCTCCAGCCACATTTATCACGGGTGCGAATTTTGTCATTGATGGCGGGATGACCCGGAAAATGATGTACTCGTAAAAAAAGAGCGGCAGTTTTCTAACCGAATTATTTAAGGCGTAATGTTTTGATAGTCCTAAAAAATGCGCCATCATTTGAGTATAAATCTAATCCTATTTCTAACTTTGTAATTGCCAATTATTAGGTAAGTTAACTCAATTATCGGCGGTGCTTTACCACTCTAAATCTTAAGAAAATTATCATGGTAATAGTCATCATTATAAATTGCCTGATAGCCGAGGTTTTCCCTGTTGTGCTATCCGCTCAATTTTTCTCACCACTAACGCGGTTACAACTGAGTTCCCTACTTGCCTCAAAGCCCTCTACATTCCCCTTAGAATCCATCAACGTCTTTCCACCTCCTCTAGGGGACATGATTGAAACGCGATGTCGAGAAGTCCCGACTGGTGTTGGTATTCCCGCCTTTCAGCCAGGAATTACCAAAGAAGATGTGATGCGTTTATTAGGCGCTCCCACCGGAACCGCACGCGGTTATTGGCCCAATACTCGTGCTGTTTTCTATGAATTAATACCGGATCAGATTAGCTTAGGTTTCCTGTTTGACCGAAATTCTCTACGAATTCGACAAACCGAAGCCTCCTTTACGGCTGAAGTGGATTCTCAGACAGTATTGTTGACATTGAATGGAATGTTAGGGTGCAAGCTGAACCAGCAAATCCAACAGGGATTAGAACAAGTGTGGCAACGTCAATCTCGGCAGTTTTCCTTTCAGCTAGACTATCTCGAAGGCGTGATTGAACGCCAACAAGAGGGACGAATCTATATCGGGATTTGGGAAGAAGATTTACATTGAAAGCCGTAAGTCGGTGTTCGTAGTGAGGGCTTCAGCCCTCTCCAGCTAGGCGGAGCGAGAACTAAAGTTCTCACGACAAACAAAGCCCTATTTTAGCTGGGTCATACCAGTAGTGGCGTGACTAAACTAAAATGGTGAAATAGATTTTACTCGAATCCATCCCTCATCTGATCATGATTCGTCTGCCCACCCAATCCAATCCCCCACCTTTCCCCCGGCAAACCTTGCCGACAATGTATGATTTACCCAGTGATAATCCGGAGGACCCTGGATTGCCCGATGAGTTTCACTTTTTTCAACCTCTGCTACTCCTTTTAACCTTTCAACCCACTAATTGGAATTGGGAGCAGGTGTTTTCTGCCTGCGATTTGAATCTTTATTACGATGTCAATCATACTCACTGGTACAAGCGTCCCGATTGGTTTGGCGTTGTCGGGATTCCGCGCTTGTATGAACAGCGAGATTTGCGCTTAAGTTATGTGATTTGGCAAGAAGAAATTAGTCCCTTTGTGGTGGTAGAGTTATTATCTCCCGGTACAGAGGATGAGGATTTGGGACAGACGGTACAACAAACGGGAAATCCACCCACAAAATGGCAGGTTTATGAACAGATTTTGCGAGTACCGTACTATGTAATTTTTAGCCGCTATACTCATGAGCTTTCCATCTTTCGTTTAATTGAAGGGAATTATCAACAGGTGAATTTAACCGATAATCGGTTTTTCATGCCAGAGTTAGGGTTAAGCTTGGGATTGTGGTCAGGACGGTTTCGTGAGATTAACGGACAATGGTTGCGATGGATGACGCCTTCAGGAGAGTTGATTCCCACGGATAATGAGCAAGCAACTATGGCCCAACAACGGGCGATCGCGGCACAAGAACAAGCTATATTAGCCCAACAACGGGCGATCGCTGCCGAAGAACGCGCCCAACAGGAAGCCCAACTCGCACAATTAGCCCAAGAACGTGCCCAGCAATTGGCGCAACGGTTGCGAGAATTAGGCATTGATCCAGACAATTTATAATTTTTCTGGATACCCCTCTATATTTTGCCAAAGACGTTGCTTCGTCAATAATTCATGCTTTGTTCCCCAAGATATATCACTATCGTAACGGTTTTGATTAAAACTATAGGCGATCAAACCTTGGGGTTTGGTCACCCTAATAATTTCATCCAAAGATTCTTGAGGAGCTAAACCAATGACACCAGCACTAAGAACTGCATCAAAAATGGATAAGTTGGAATTCTGTAAATCCAGGAATTTACTAACTGTATCAGTTAACTTAACTGGTGTTTTTGCGCTGGATTCAATACTCCCCTATGATCCTCATAAGCATTAATTAATCGATCTATAAAAGCCCTGTCTTCAGTCGGATGGGATTGACTCATTAGGATTTCTTAAAAATATGAATGACTAAAAGCCCGAATTCTCTCTTCTGTGTATTCAGCCAACTCCAGTAACCGATCCATGCGTCTTGTTGTATCCTATTAAGGTATAAGTTCTGAAGTTGCCTAAATCACCTAGGAGTACAGACAATGGTTTCAGACTTTTGACCAGGGTAGCGCAGGCGATCGCTCATCCCTTAGCTGTGCTAGCGGAGAAATTGTCCACTCCTAAAGGCTAACCGTTCCCAGGTATCGGTTGAGTTAAACCCTTTTGCTATAGTCAATTCAGCAAGTTATCCTATCTGTTTTCTCCCAATGGAGTCAGCCGTCTATTGTTGAAGATATCAGCAATGAAGGCATACTACCATGGAAAAAAATGATATTGGCGTCATCCTCATTGGACTCGCGATGATTACCGCGACTCTCGTCTATTTCGACAGAGCCTCAAATTTAGAGGTGAAAATAGCCCTCAATATACCCAGTAATTTGTTATCGAGGATACAAAACCCTATCCAAACTGGATTATGAGTATTGATTTACACCAGTATTTTTGATACGATCACCAATAATTATTTTTTCAATTGAAATTGACCAAAAAGTCGGTGGATTAAATGTATTTCTCGTTCAGAGTCCCCCAAAAGATTCAAGCAAGATACATTGACTTAGGCTAGAACCAGATAAATTTGTTCGAGCAATTGACTCATGGAATAGGAACGTCCGGGCAAAATTTTAGTAGCAAGGCTTTGCAATTGCGACTCGAATTCTATCATTATCTGATCTGACTCAGAAACTCCAACATTGAGGGATAAATCGGGCAATCGATGATCCAGAAAAAGAATCGGGGGTCGATTGGGTATCTGACTCAACGATCTTAATCCTTGAACCACGCCTGAATAATCCCGAATATCTTTGATCCGAATCAACAGTACATCAACCATTTGTTGTTGAAGTTGATGGTAGACATCTGACCAACAGTGGGATAATAGACTCCTAAATCCAGTCGCTTGTAGATATTGAATCAATGCCCGTAGCCAAGGGGTGTAAGGTGTGACAGGATTCGTGTTGAAGCCATTGGGACTAATCCCTTGAGTGTCGCCCAGATCAAAAATGAGAAGGCTTGACTTGCGACTCACTCCCGCCGCAATTTGAATCACTTCCAGCAGTGTGGTAATTTTCTGGGGGTTATCCGGTGCTAAACAAGGATAGACAGAAAGACCGATCGCTTGATTGGCAGCTTGCGTGGTTTGATGATCCAGGGTAATCAGGGGTAGATCCGCTAATGTGGGATATAACAAATAGGTTTTAAAGTAACCTGGGGCATCATTGATCCCAGCCCCATCCAGCAAAACGATATCTGGATGCCAAACCCGCGCCAATAATTCTGCTTGTTCTAAATCATCAGCTTCCAATACCCGGTATCTTAGATCTGAATGTTGGCAACTGAGTATATCAGTTAACTGAGAAATTAGTCTTGACGATTCCGGGGGAACCTCGACTAACCCCGCACTGACATAAAGCAGCGTTAGTACCTGAGTGGCGGGAGGCTGATGTTTACCCAAGTGGATCAGACTTGTCGCTAATGCTTCCTCTTGAACCGGTAAACTTAAGAAGCCATCGGCGTTATTTTGATCAGCCTGTTCTTTTTCAGCTTGAGTCGCTGTCACTAAGATGGGGATGTGACGGGTTGGCAGATCAGACTTAAGTAATGTCAGTACATCCCAACCCGAAACTTGTGGGAGAAGAGGATTGAGTAAAATGATGCTCGGTTGTAAGCTACGAGCTTTGGAAAGTGCTTCTGGACCAGAACGAGCATTGACTACCCAGTAGCCTAACTGTTTTAGCTGCACCGTCAGGCTTTCTAGATACCGGGGTACAGTTTCGACAATTAACACCAAGCGGTTACGATTGGGGGATGGGACGTTGGTGTTTGTCTGTCCCCAGTCCTCAGTCTCTGCCAAATCTTTGCCAGAAGGAGGACAGGGGGGAAGGAGCAGGGTAAACTCGCTACCGTTGCCGTTTTTAGAGATAAACGAGATATCTCCTCCATGCAAGCGAGCCAAGCGTTGGGTTAAGACTAATCCTAACCCTGTCCCCTCAAACTGACGAGTGAGCGGTTCTTCCAACTGCTGGAATTTCTGGAAAATCAAGTGCTGCTTGTCTTCGGGAATGCCAATCCCTGTGTCCCAGATGGTAAAGGCTATCCAGCCATCTTGATTGTTAACCTTTAAACCTACGGTGTTTTGGCTATCAGTAAATTTGAGTGCATTGGATAGCAAGTGTGCCAGCATTTGCCGCAGCCGCAGTTGATCGGCAATGATGGTGTCTAGACCGGGTTCGATGTCTAACACAAAGGAGATGTCGGGGGTTGCGCCTTCGTGGTTGGGATTGTTGTCTGAGTAGACTTGGAGTGCTTGTTGATAAGCGCGATCGCACAGGCTTTGAATCTGCACTGGTTCTAACGTCAGTTCAAGCTGACCCGTTTCCATGCGCGTTAGATCCAGAATATCATTGACCACTGCCATCAGTTGACGCCCATTTTGGTAAATCAACCGAGCATAACGCGCTTGACGCTCATTGAGTTCGCCTAATAACTGGTCTTTGAGCAGGGTTGATAATCCTAAAACGGCGGTGAGTGGCGTCTTCAGTTCATGGCTAATACAGGCTAAAAACTCGTCTTTCAGGCGGTTGAGTTGGACTAAATCCGCATTTTTGGCAGTCAGTTCTTGGGCGACTTGCTGTTGAGTCGTCGCGTCTTGCGCCATGACTAACCAAAGCTGTGAATTAGGGGGATTGAGGGTATTTTTCGGGATCGTTGGGTTGGCTGTATCGGGTTGGGTACAGACGTGCCATGGTGTATCTTTCCATGGTGTGTCTTTCCAATCCTCAGTTGTCAATTCGGGGAACAACGAGGGAGGTAGAGGCATTTTGGTCAACACAAACTGGCGATCCTGGATTTTTTTCGTCATTTCTAGGGTTTCCCCATCCCTGTGTGAGTCTTGAGGATACTGAGATGTTGCTGGAGACTCAAGTTCTGGATGTTGAGCATGGGGTGTCATGAGGTGAGTGCGATCGCCTGCACAGTCAAAACCCATCGCTCTAGGGGAAGTGAATGTTGGCTGAGTTTGATCACCAACCCCCCAAGTTACTGGCTTCTCCCTACTGTTGAGCGGTTTATGGGTGGGGTTCGGTTCAGCTACCGCTAATGGTTCTGTCACCTGAGGATTTGTCTGCCCATTGGCACAGTAGCGGGTTGAGTCGGGCTGAGTGTTATGACTGAGGATACCTACATTGGAGGGTGATTCAACCGAGGTTGATTCTATCCCAGTTGGCTGCTCCCAGGATAACCCTATCTGCTGACGCCAAGCCCGATTTTCAGACAAGACTTGCCCGGTTGCGGTTTGTAAACTCAGGGGGAGTGGTAGTTGTTCGAGGAGTTGGATTAAGGGTGATTGGGGATTGGGGAACCCTTCGCGACTATCGAGGGAATGGTTTGTCGGGGCGGGTAATGAAACTTTCTTTTGGCTATTGATGGTAGCGTTTGTGCAGAACCCGCCCTGACGTAGAGACGTTGCATGCAACGTCTCTACATCCTCAGTCTGGGGTTTAGGCGCTAGAAATTTCAATAATTGCCAGCTATTGAGCAGTCCCAAAAAGCTACCATTGGGTTCGACTAATGCCCATTGTCTGGAACCTTCCGGGTAGGGAATGGTGGATGTATCGAAGGGTGTGTCTGGTCTTCCCCTACCCAAGTCGGTTAAGATAGTCCAGAACTGGCTGATTGTCAACGATGCTGGTAGAATCTCTAGGGGTTCAATTACAGAGGGTTCCAATTCCGAGAGCCGTTGAGAGAAATCTCTAGTTGCGGTTGTTCCTAGAGTTGCTGCTGACGTCGCCCCGGTCAGGAGATGGGGCATAACCTGTCGCAGATTCACGACTCCCAGAGGATAGTGCTGCTCACTGACCACAACAATCGAGTCACTCCCTGATGCGTGAAAAATCTCCAGTAGGGCAGTTAGATCAGTGGTTTGGGAACAAATCGGAACAGAAGCAGCACATTCTTTTAAACTGGGAGTTGACATGGATATGACCAATTAGCTCAAATCAGGGGAAGCGGCTAGGTCGCAGGCTATAAATTATTAAGTTGCCCATAAGCCGAATAGCGCCAGGGACTTGCTCCCCTGACCAGCACAACCACCGCTCTAGTTCAATTATTGCGCTGGATGGGGGGGGGGAAGAGCAAAATGCTTACAATTACTTACAATTCTTAGAGTACTTAACGTAATGTTAATTAACTTTAGAAAAATTTTGTTAAAATACGTTACAGTCGAGAACTTCAACTCGGCAATTGGTAAGGTTGTTTTTCAACATTAAAGTTCTATCGTTTTGCATCCTCAACTGTCAATTGGTATTTTTGTTCGTTCCCCAGCCCTGGCGCAGTCACTGAGCCAGGTTTTAAGTGGCGATCGCTATGTTTTATCGATCACGAACTCAGCCTCTGAGTTTCTGGAGTTCGTGGAACAAAAACAGCAGCATATCGATTGTTTAGTGCTGCAAGATGACGACTCCTTACCACCCGTTATTAATCAGTTGTACGAACAAGGAACCCTACTTCCTCTAGTTATTTTTCCAAAAGAATCAAAAAACAATGATTTTGTTGTTGTCACAAATGCTCAGTCAAACCCAATTCAGACAACCGTTCGTTGTACTCCAGGGGAGGTGCATTATTTGTTTCACGCCGCTGAAGTGCGACTCGATAGTAGCCAAGTCTCTGACCTAGAACATGCTCTGGAACAGGCAATTACCCAGTTCCTTTCCCTTTCTCCGAACTGCAACTTGCCCACTCTTCTGGCTAATGCGGATAAGAAAACCGAGGAAATTCATCGGGGTTCTTTAATGAAGCAGCAGTATCGGTTATCGGAAAAACTCAAAGAGCGACTGGGATATCTCGGTGTGTACTATAAACGAAATCCTCAGTTTTTCTTTCGCTATTTACCTCAAAATGAAAAAAGTAAACTGATCGAACAGCTTAAGAGTGATTATCGTGACATTGTTTTAATGTACTTCAGTCAAGACACCGCGATTAACCAGTTAATTGATAACTTGGTAAATGAAGCATTTTTTGCCGATATATCCGTTTCTAAAATTGTAGAAATTCACATGGATTTGATGGATGATTTTGCACAACAACTCAAGCTAGAGGGTCGCAGTGAAGATATTCTCACCGATTATCGTCTAACACTGATCGATGTAATTGCTCATTTAGGTGAAATGTATCGTCGCTCGATTCCCAGAGAGTTATAATTATAATTGTGGTATTAGCAATTCGCTCCCGACCCATCAACGTCAACGGTGAACGAATTTCTTCCGGGTTACTTTTAAATTGGCAACTATCCTTCGCTTATTAGTAATGGCTAACCCTATGAGTCCCTTAAAAAAAACTTATGTCCTCAAGCTTTATGTGGCTGGGAATACTCCCCACTCAGTTACAGCATTGAAAACCCTCAAAAATATCCTGGAACAGGAATTTCAAGGGGTTTACGCCCTGAAAGTGATTGATGTTCTCAAAAGTCCTCAACTTGCCGAGGAAGATAAAATTTTGGCGACGCCAACTCTAGCGAAAGTTTTACCCCCTCCGGTGCGAAAAATTATTGGGGATCTGTCTGATCGCGAAAAAGTTTTAATCGGATTGGATCTGCTGTATGAAGAACTTCGGGATGGAGACATAGATTTTTAGGGCAGGTTCAGATTTTATGAGATAATAGCAAATTCGAGATCTATTCTCAGATGACGGCGATTTTAGTTATATGTTTAAATTTGACGAAAAAATATGAGTCCATTTAATCTAGATGAGCAAAGACCCGATGAATTTACCACCCCAGGAGTCCATAAAATCCGGACGATGATTGAAGGGTTCGATGATATCAGCCATGGGGGGTTACCTGTGGCTCGAACCACATTGGTGAGCGGCACGTCTGGTACGGGTAAAACCTTGTTTGCGGTTCAGTTCCTTTATAACGGGATCACTCAATTTGATGATCCGGGTGTATTCGTTACCTTTGAAGAATCTCCTAATGATATTATTAAAAATTCCCATAGTTTAGGCTGGAATCTGCAAAAGTTAATTGATGACGGTAAACTGTTTATTCTGGATGCTTCTCCTGATCCCGAAGGACAAGAAGTTGTCGGCAACTTTGATCTGTCTGCTTTAATTGAGCGGATTCAATACGCGATTCGGAAGTACAAAGCCAAGCGGGTTTCGGTTGATTCCATCACCGCCATATTTCAACAATATGATGCGGCTTCAGTGGTGCGGCGAGAAATTTTTCGCTTAGTCGCTCGTCTCAAGCAAATTGGCGTGACGACAGTGATGACGACGGAGCGCGTGGAAGAGTATGGACCTGTAGCCCGGTTTGGTGTGGAAGAGTTTGTCTCCGATAATGTGGTAATTGTTCGCAATGTTTTGGAAGGAGAACGGCGACGCCGCACGATTGAAATACTTAAGTTACGGGGTACAACCCACATGAAAGGGGAATACCCGTTTACCCTAAGCAATCAAGGATTTAATATCTTCCCCTTAGGTGCAATGCAATTAACTCAGCGTTCGTCTAATGTTCGGGTATCCTCTGGAATTAAAACCCTGGATGAAATGTGTGGTGGTGGTTTCTTTAAAGATTCCATTATTTTAGCAACGGGAGCTACGGGAACCGGAAAAACTTTATTAGTTAGTAAGTTTATTCATGATGCTTGTTTAAATGAAGAACGGGCGATTCTCTTTGCTTACGAAGAATCTAGAGCGCAGCTTACGCGAAACGGCTTATCCTGGGGAATCGATTTTGAGGAAATGGAGGAAAAAGGATTATTAAAAATTCTTTGTTCTTACCCAGAATCGGCAGGATTAGAAGATCATTTGCAAATTATTCAAACCCAAATTCAGGAGTTCAAACCGTCTCGGATTGCCATTGATTCTCTTTCGGCGTTAGCGCGGGGAGTGAGCAATAATGCATTCCGTCAGTTCGTGATTGGTGTGACGGGTTACGCTAAGCAAGAAGAAATTACCGGGTTTTTTACCAATACAACGGATCAATTTATGGGATCGAATTCAATTACAGATTCCCATATTTCTACGATTACTGATACAATTTTAATGTTGCAATACGTAGAAATTCGCGGACAAATGTCCAGGGCACTTAATGTATTTAAAATGCGGGGATCTTGGCACGATACTGGAATTCGAGAGTATATGATTAGCAAAGATGGGGCAGACATTAAAGATTCATTCCGCAATTACGAGCGGATTATCAGTGGTTCCCCCAGTCGGATTACGGTTGACGAAAAGAGTGAACTCTCGCGGATTGTCCAAGGTGTGCGGCAAAAGTCAACGGAATAGTTATGTCAGGATTTGGTGAGGAGGGCGGGTTTTGTTGTTCCGTTATTGGTGAGGAGGGCGGGTTTTGTTGTTCCGTTATTGGTGGATATTTGAATTGAGTCCCTAAACCCGCCCCTACAGGCGCCTCTACAATTGATTCGCGATCGCGTCCACTAACCGATCCATTTCCTCATAGTCTGTAAAGTAATGAACGCAGGCGCGAATGCAGTCGGGATCGCGCAGCGTGCGAAGCTGGAAACCTTTGTCTTCCAATTGGTTGACAAGTTGGGAAGAGGGGGTACTATCGGTTAAGACAAAGGACACTAAACCCGCTTGGGGGGGAGAGTTCAACAAGCAACGCACCGAGTTTAACTCAGATAGGCGTTGCCAAAGATATTGACTACGCTGACAAATTTGTTCATAGCGACTTTGATCCGTTCCCCATTGCTGATGAGTCGCGATCGCCTCTCGCAATCCAACATAGAGAGGATAGGCGGATGTGGCGACTTCAAATCTTTCTCCATCCGGTTTCCAGCCGATGGGTTTAGCGGTTTTGTCCATGAGAATACCGCGCCAACCAATAAACGTCGGATGCAGGTGTTCTAACGCATCAGGTTTCACGTATAAACCACCAACCCCCGCAGGTCCACACCACCATTTATGACCCGTAAAAGCATAAAAGTCTACCCCAAGTTCGCTTAAATTTAAGGGTAAAGAACCAACCGATTGAGCCGCATCGACTAAAATTCGGATTGGGGTGTTTTCTGTCGCCGTATTACGACAGGTTTCCACAATTTCTTTTAAGGGCAAAACTTGACCCGTATTCCAGAGGATATGACTGAGAACCACTAACCGGGTACGCGGTGTCAGGTGTTGTTTGATTACGGCGGTAGGATCACCCTGGTTCAGCGTCGCCATAATTGGACAGGTGGACACCTCTACGCCAAATCGCCGTCCAATCTCTTCTGCTGTCGCCACAATACCCGGATGTTCACAATCCGTCAGCAGGATGCGATCGCCCACTTGCCAGTCTATTCCCCAGAAGGCAATATTACAGCCAACGGTGACATTTTCTGTAAGGGTAATCGTTTCGGGAGGCGTTCTCAACTCAGACGCGATCGCACCTCGAAGTTGCCCGGTTTGTGCCAAGCGCCACTCATTAACCTTACCGGAGAAGGGTCCGTGATCCTGAGTATACTCATAAGCCTGTTGAATCGCCGTTAACGACCTTGTGGGGAGAAGCCCTTGACCGCCAAAGTTGAAATAGGCTTTATTGGCTAAAGCCGGAAACTGCTGTCGATGGTGTTGCAGATGAGTTGATGCACCAGAGATGTCTGTCATTGGCAAGTTTTTACTATCCCCAGGAATGCATCATTATAATCCCAATCATCCCAATTTTTCAACACGATAAGCATATATACTGGTGCAGTTTCTGAGAAATCAGCCATTCTGCGTAGGATTATTCAGCGAATTAACGGATTATTTGTTACAGAAAGTAAAGATAGTCTAATAATAAGCAGAGACATCTAAAACCAATTTCCTATTTTTATTCCTTCCCAGCTCATCTAAACTTGCAGGATAATCGTTCCATGAGTAAGATTTTATTGATTGAGGATAGTATCAGCCAGTTAGCATTGATGAATCTTTACCTGCGCGATAGCGGTCATACGATTATCAATCTAACTAACCCAAAAGAAGCGCTGAATAAGGCAGTTTTGTATAAACCCCATGTCATCGTTACCGACGTACTGATGCCGGACATGAATGGGTTTGAGGTGTGTCGTCAGCTTAAAAAACACCCAGAGACTCAGAACATTCCCATTGTTATATGTTCAGCTAAAAATTATAAAATTGACCGAATTTGGGGCATGAAACAGGGCGCTATTGCCCACTTAAGCAAACCATTTTCTCGCGACCAACTGGTTCAGACTATTAATAAAGCTCGTCTCAGTTCGCCGAAAAATTATCAACAGTATAGACTGCGGGAATTAGTTGAACTCTATCCCCTTGAATGGGGAACCCTGGCAAATGTTGGTTAATCGGATTTACTGGAATTTGGACAAACAAAGTGCGATCGCTGTTGGGAATCTGGTGTTTTTTGATCGGGTTTCAGGTTGATATTAAAATATGATATCGGGACATAAAACCCGCCCCTACATCTAATTTTTCTGTCCCAAATGCCTTGGCGAATAAATTACGCAAATTTATTTTTTTGTCCAAAGTCCAATACTTAAGCGCGAAGCTTAAATTGGGCAATAATAATACCGATGACGGCTAAAATGGCGGTGGGATAGAAAGCGTAGGTATAACTGCCAAATAAATCCCGGAGTTGTCCGATGGCGAGAGTCCCTAATAAGGCTCCAGCGCCATAGGCGGTGAAGACAATCCCATAGTTCTTAGCATAGTCCTCTGGAGGAAACAAAATCAGCGTCGCTGTTGGTGCGATCGCTAACCATCCTCCTAAACAAAGCCAGAACAGAGAAAAAGCAACCAGATAGGTCAAAGCTTGCCCCTCTCCCGCACTGAGCATCAAAATTGAAGCGATCAGAATTAACACATAGGAAATAATCGCCGCTCCCTTGGGCTGTAGGCGATCCGTTAACCAACCAAATAGAGGACGCCCGATGCCATTAAAGACAGCAAAGATAGAAACCGTAATCGCAGCAGTCGTCGCATCGAGTTGAATAATTTCCTGTGCCACGGGGCTGGAAATACCGATCGCCGAGAGTCCGACAAACGTGCCGATGGTATAGCAAAACCAGAGCGCATAAAAAGACGGCGATCGCAATAGTTGTCGTCGCTGATTTTTGCTTGTTTCAATCTGTTTTGGCGTCCAGTTTTGGGGTTTCCATCCGACTGGGGGTAATTTGAGCGTGATTGAGATAACCAGAATAATTCCCGTCAAGCTAATTCCCAGAATTGCAAAGCTAGGAAGAACGCCAAATGCCTCAATTAAGCCCTTGGCTAGCGGTGCTGTCACCAAGGGAGAAAGTCCAAACCCGATCGCCGTCAATCCTACTGCCAAGCCTTTGCGATCGGGAAACCATTTAGCGGAAACGGCTAGGGGAACACCATAGGCAATGCCAACTCCCGCCCCAGCGATTACCCCATAGGTAATCGTTAAGAGGATGATATTCGTGGCGAAACTGGAAAGGATATAACCAATTCCCGTCACCACACCACCAATCGCGGTAATTTTGCTCACGCCAATCTTATCAATGTAGAATCCCGTAATGGGCATCAACAGGGCATAGAGGACTAATAAAACTGTGAACGGTAATAAACTTTGAGTGGCGCTGATGCCAAATAAGTCCTCTAGCGGTTTACGGAAGATACTCCAAGAATAGACTGTGCCTAGGCACAATAAGACAAGCGAGCCTAAGGGGATTAAAAACCATCTGCCTTTCTCTGCTGGCAAGCCAAAAACGCTAACAGATTGCCAGTTATCCATAGAATCTCCTACACATAGCTGATCATCCAAAAGGATACCACCTGAATAGAATCTGATCAGCTAACTGGATCAAGCTAATTTTCGGCTCTATGATCCCCTTTGTCGATTGGGTTGAGGTACGTAGGTAGAGCCTTCTGGAAGAATAAACCAACTTAGCAGATAGCTGAACAATTGTCGGCTTTCTCTGACATGCTCCCTCAGCTTCCCCTGCCCCCTCTCTTAACCGAACAATATTGTTATGTTACCCGATTGTTACTCGCCCCCACTTTTCCCAGCCAGATAGCGCATTTGAACCCGAAGCGATTCAGGGATATCAAGAGCCGACTTCCGCCTAAGTCGAAATAGTTCGGAAGTTAGACATCATAGTTCTCCCCTGCGACAGAAGCACCTTTTGAACTCTTTGTTTAAAGTTAAGTTCAGTAATAAAGATTTGGGTTACTCAATTAACGTCGAGAGCCAACGACTTATCGTTGGTAAATCGGTGAGTATCCCTGAATTGATAATGAGAAGGATGAACACGTATGACAGCCACACAAACAAAAAATCAACTTTATGATATTGATAAGATCCGTCAGCAGGCGCGTCAATCTATTGAAGAGGGAGCCGTTACTGAAGATTATCCCCTCAACCGCGAACAAGCTTGTCAGTACCTCAACGAAGCGCTAGCCACGGAAATTCTATGTGTAATGCGCTACCGTCACCATCAGGTTATTGCTAAGGGAATTAATTATCCTCAGGTTGCGGCGGAGTTTGCTGAACACGCCGAGCAAGAACAAGAACATACGATGATGCTCGCCGAGCGGATTGATCAGCTTGGGGGTGATCCCGATTTTAATCCGGCGACAATCATGGAGCGCTCATCTACGGAGTATGGTAGCACGGGTGCGAATATTGAGTTGACTCAATTGATCAAAGAGGATTTAGTCGCCGAGCGGATTGCGATTGAAGTTTATCGCAAGTTAGTTGGCTTTTTTGGTCATGCTGATCCCACAACTCGCCATATCGTCGAAAGCATTCTCGAAGATGAAGAAGATCACGCCAGTGAACTTGCTGATCTGTTAGCGGCTATCGATCCCAGAAATAAACCCAGCTAATTAATTGGTTCTATTGGGCGTGCGATCGCGCAATTCAGGTAAAAGGTATCCCGTGCTACCAGCATCACTGACTGGGGGCGGGATTTTTTCCTGATTCCCACAATAGTGTTGTATTCAGCGTTACAAGCTAACTTAACTCAACATTCATTCTTTAGATAGAAGAAATTGCCTCACTAACATTGATAATCTTAAGCTCTGGAAGCCCAAAAGCTCTAGCGTATAGCGTTTTCAGAAAATGAACCCGCCAATAATTTTAAGAGCGGCATTTTTGATTTTATCTATAATTCAAAACGCTTTTCTTAGTCCGATTCCAGCAAATAAATAATTTTCCTTCAAAGACTTTTAACCAATCGTATACTTGACCCAATTTATTTAATTTTTTATAAAGAGGATAATTGTCGAGGCAATTGAATCCAGGGGGGGGTGTGGTTAAATGCTCTACTCCCGTTGAACAGATCCAGGTTAAAAAGGGTCAAGTTCAAGCCGTCGTTGCTGGTGGAGAAACCTATCAAGCCAAAACCTATATCAGTGATTTAGATCCCAAGTTAACCGTGCAACTGATGCAGGATGAGCAGGCATTAAGTCAGCGAGAACGCAAACGCCTCACCGATTATAAGTATTCCTGTAGTGCCTTCAATATTTACCTGGGTTTAGATGAACGATTTGATCCAGAACGCTATGGAATTGGCAACTGGAATGTCTGGTATTATCCCAAAGGAAAATTAAATCAAGCCTACCAGGAACAACTCGAAGATAACTTTGAGAAGCCCTGGATTTTTCTCTCCTGTCCCACGATGAAATCAAGGGAAACCGGAATGGCAACGGAGGGTCATCATGTGTTAGAAATTAGCACGATTTGTCCGTATCAGCCGTTTAAACAGGTTCACGAAACCGACTCCAAAGCTTACAAACAGAAAAAGCGGCACGTCTATCAAAAACTCATGGAGAGTGTGCAAGATTTAGTCCCCGATATCGATAACTATATCCGGATGAAAATCTTTGGTACGCCGACGACGACGGAGTATTATTTGGGTCAACCCCAAGGAAATATTTACGGGGCAAAGCTGATTCCTAAACAGGTTGGTTTAAATCGGTTAGGATATCAAATCGAGTTACCGAACCTATTTTTAGTTGGCGCTAGTGCAGGCTATCCTAGTGTACCCGGAGTGATTGGCAATGGCATGAATGTGGCTGAATTGCTGACTGGAAAACTGGTGTGGGATCGAACTCGTGTTCCTGAATTGCCTGAGGTGCATCCGGCTTTTGCTAATGCTTAGTTTAGATGAGGGAACAGGGAATAGGGCACGGGGAACCAGTCTTTCTTCGCCAATTCCTGGGGATAAAAAGAACCCTGCCAATGGGGATAGTGCCAACCTGAAGTACCGATATGGATGAATGCAGCGTTTTTCATGAGAGTTGGGTGAATCAAGTTTTGCTCTATCCTGATTAAAGCGAAATCCGTCCCCCTTTTAGATCCTCCTCCCGTCCCCCTTCAGATCCCCCTTCCGTCCCCCTATTTGATCCCCCTTCCGTCCCCCTATTTGATCCCCCTCCCGTCCCCCTTAAAAAGGGGGAAGCCAGTGGATGCTTCGCTTTTTTTGCACGGGGAAGTCAGCGGATGCTTCGCTTTTTGTTCCATGGGGGAGACCAGAGGATGCTTCGCTTCTGTTGCACAGGGAAGCCAGATGTTGCTTCGCTTCTGTTCCATGGGGGAGAATTCAAAGTCTCTCTCCTTGCAGGAGAGAGGTTTGGAGAGAGGTTTTCCGGAACCCGTGAAAAGTAAGGTTGTAGGTTGGGTTGACGACAAAGCCCATTTATATAAGTAAAACTTTTAAGTTTGACGTTTACGTTTTAATAGTTTAAAGCTAAGCGGAGTTCGGGCAGGCAGAAAATGCCCCGGGCAAATCCTGATTTGACCTGGGTTTGAGGATGTAGTATAACGTTATTGTTATACTGTATTGGGTTATTTTTGTAACCATTTTTAACCAGCTATTCCTAAAATGCCTTAATACTGCGTTATTGGGTTATCCCTAACGCCGGAAAAATTAAAATACTACAATCATGTTTCATTACCCAGTTTGATGGACTCATGCAGAGGCAAATTTGACAAAAAATCTGTTTCATGCATCTTTTTCCGGCTCAAAAGGGAATGGGAATGCAATTATCCACCCGTCATATCAAAGTTGTTCCCATCAGACAGATAGGATGTCATGTGGTTTTGCGCCAGAGAATTGAGGCAAGAGCCACCCGATTTGAGCGAGTGAATTGGGCGCGATCGCACTGTGATGTAGTCATCTTTAGAGTTGTGCGATAGAGTTGTGCGATCGCCCCTCTTATCCTTCAACATCACCCATTTTTTTGCCCATTTTCATCCCGATAGTCAAAACAGCCGCCAGACCTAGCCGACTCCATCTCTACCGCCTGATTCTGGTATTGCCCAGCAACTGACAAATTGTAGTGCTACACTTCAGTGAAGACAATTACTCAAAGCTAACAGAAACCGAATCAACACTAGGAATAGGCTGGAGAGTCAGGCACACCATGACACTGAATTTAGCCAAATTTTACCGAGCATCCAACCCTAGCAAAACCCTCGATCTAAGTCAGTCTGAGGCTCGACAGTATTATATTGATTTTTCTTCCGTGCGAGGAAATAATATCATCAAGGAACTGGGACGCACGATTAGCCGATTATCTCCCGATGAACCAACCTGTCAACTCTTTACCGGACATATTGGCTGTGGCAAATCCACAGAATTACTGCGCCTGAAAACTGAACTCGAACAGCAAGGCTTTCATGTCGTCTACTTTGAGTCCTCCCAGGACTTGGATATGGCAGATGTGGATATTAGCGATATTCTACTCGCGATCGCACGTCAGGTGAGTTACTCTTTAGAAGCCAATTACATCAATGTCCAGCCTACCCGTTTTCAACAGTTACTCCAGGGTGCGACTCAGATTTTACAGGCGGAAGTTAAGGGTGTAAAGGTCAAAGTCCCTAAGGTTGGGGCGTTGGGGATGACCACAAAAAAAGAAGGTGAGTTTTCCTTGGCGCTGGGTATTGGTGAAATTACCGCTCAAGCGAAGAATAGTCCCGAAGTGCGTTCTCTATTGCGTCAACATTTAGAACCACGAGTTAATGGTATTTTAGACGCGATTAACAAGGAATTAATTGAACCCGCTATCCAGCAGTTAAAGCAGCAGGGCAAACAAGGATTAGTCGTCATTGTCGATAATCTTGACCGCATTGATAATAAACAAAAGCCGGGAGGACAACTGCAACCGGAATATTTATTTGTAGACCGAGGCGAACAGTTGAATCAATTAAACTGTCATGTTGTCTATACCATTCCCCTGGTTTTAGCCTTTTCCAATGCCTTAGGGCGATTAACGAATCGTTTTGGCGTTGAGCCGAAAATATTGCCGATGGTGCGGTTGAAGCAGCGGGATGGTACTATTTGCCAGGACGGAATGGCATTGCTGCGACAGATGGTATTAGCTAGGGCATTTCCAGGGGTTGAACCTCAACAGCGATTGAGTTTGATTACAGACGTATTTGATTCTTCGGAAACCCTAGACCGTCTCTGTTTAGTCAGTGGGGGTCATGTGCGAAACGTGCTGGTTTTATTGTTTTGCTGTATCCAAAAAGATGACCCACCTATCAGTCGGGATTGTTTAGACAATGTAATTTGTCAGCGGCGGAATGATTTATGTTTGGCAATTACCCCCGATGAGTGGGAATTACTGGAACAAGTCGAACAAAACAAAACCGTCAGGGGTGAGGATGGATATCAAGTTCTTTTGCGGAGTTTGTTTGTCTTTGAATATCGGGATCAGCAAGGGTGTTGGTTTGACATTAATCCTATCTTAGCCGATCGCTTCCCTCCAGGACATGGTTTTCAATTGTAGGGGCGGGAATGACATAAGACGAATGACAAATGACAAATGACAACGAACAATCCTTAAAAACGCTGATCCGAGCCATCCAATTATCTCAAGGTGAGTTTTCACTCATTCTAGCGCGTTGTAATTATTACGACTTGCAAAATCAGATCACACAGCAGTTGCAAGAGCAATGTTCTATTGACATTCAAACACTAATTCTCCAGCCCTCTGTTACCCGACTTTATTCAACCATTATTGAACATATTTCCTCTTCAAATTCAGCGATTCATAGTCCCAACTTCTTTAAGAAGTCGGGGATCTCGCCTGCAACTGATAAGCAATCTCCTAATGCTCTTGTTGTATTCGGTTTAGACTCTCTAACCGATCTGGATCAACTGCTAACCGCTACCAACCAAATCCGGGAAGAGTTTCGCAAATTGCCCTTTCCCTTAATCCTGTGGGTAACTGATAACCTGCTGCGAAAACTAATTCGCTTAGTCCCCGATTTTGAAAGTTGGGCAACCCAAGTCGAGTTTGCGATCGCGACCCAAGATTTAATCGATAGAATTCACCAAACGGCTGATACAATTTTCACCGAGGTTTTAAATGCAGGGGCGGGTCGATTTCTGGATAATGCTGTGTTTACGATCGCTGTGGGTTCCCGTCGTCGTTCTGAATTAGAATCAGCGCTGAATGATTTGCACCGTCGGGGCGAACCCTTGACATCAGAGGTTGAGGCAAAACTGCACTTTCTCCTGGGTAGAGATGCTCAGGCTAATCAGGACATGGAGAAAGCCCGCCAGTATTATCAGCAAAGTCTGGCGTTTTGGCAACAGGGAGATTATCCGGAACAGCAAGGCTGTTTGTTATTTTATCTGGGGTTATGGTGGCGGTGTTATGCGGTTTTGCATCGGGCTGACTATTGGCGATCGTGTTATCGGGCAAAGGATTATTTTCAGCGCTGTGTTCGTGTGTTTCAACAGGGGAATCGTCCGGATTTAGCCGCCCGGTTTATTAATCCCTGGGGAGAAGTGTTAATTCGGTTGCAGGAGTGGCAGGAATTAGAAAAGGTGGCTCAAACGGCCGTTAATCTGCATCAAACGTATTTAGACAGCACTCATCTGTATGCCGGGTATGCTGATGCCCTTTTAGCTGAAGTCGCCCTAGCCAGAGGCGCTTGGCGTGAGGCTAAACGGTATGCTGAATTTGCACGACAAAAGAATAATCAGCAATCCGTTGTTGACTTAGCCTCCCAGCATAATCACACCCATTGGGCTTGGGCATGGCAACACTATCAAAGTTTATATTTATTACTACTGGCAAAAGCCCAACGTCATCTTGACGAGACGGCTGAAGCGATTCAAAACTTAGAGACGGCTAAAAACCAGAGTCTACCCGACTATGACCCCCAACTTTATATCGATATTTTAAAAGAATTGCGCGGACTTTATTTTGAACGGGATGATTATCTGAAATCCTTTGCCCTCAAATTAGAGCAACGTTCGATTGAAGCGCAATATGGGTTCCGCCCCTTCGTCGGTGCTGGACGTTTAAAACCGATCAAACGAGTAATTAATTCCTCTATTGATTCCATTTATCCCCAAGTCAGAACCCAAGACCGAATTACAGCATCGGGGCGGGGTCAAGATATTCAAGCGTTAAGGACAAGACTGAGTGAACCTTGCCATAAATTGACGGTCATTCACGGTCAATCCGGGGTAGGCAAAAGTTCCCTCTTATCGGCAGGATTAGTCCCCGATTTGAAACAGCATCCTGTTGGCGATCGCTATGCGTTACCGGTGACGCTGCGAGTTTATACTAATTGGGTCAACGAATTGGGGATTAAGTTGGCGGAGGCGTTAACCGAACGGGGAATTGAAGCCCTTGATTTATCCAATGAAAGCCGTTCTTTTTCCCGGAAAGCCGGAGAATCGGTTAAGAGACTTGATGGGATTCTGGAAACCTTGAGAAAAAATGGCGATCGCCATCTGCTGACGGTGTTAATTTTTGACCAATTTGAAGAGTTTTTCTTTCATTGTAGTCATATAAGTACTCGCCGTGAGTTTTATCAGTTCCTAGAATGTTGTTTAAGTATTCCCTATCTGAAAATTATCATAGCGTTACGGGAAGATTATTTACACTATCTCTTAGAATTTGAACGGCTAGCCAATTTAGAGGCGTTTCATCAGAATATTCTGGATAAAACGATTCGCTATTACCTCGGCGACTTTTCACCGGAACGGGCAAAATCTGTGATTCGGGACTTAACCGAGCGATCGCAGTTTTATTTAGAGCCAGCGCTCATCGATGAAGTTGTCCAGGATTTAGCCGGTGATGTGGGGAACGTTCGTCCGATTGAGTTGCAGGTGGTGGGGGCGCAACTGCAAACCTATAACATCACAAAGTTACATCAATATCGCCAACTTTTGGATCATCCCAAAGAAACCCTAGCCCAGCGTTTTCTAGAAGAAGTGGTTGTGGATTGTGGGGCAAAGAATGAACAACTTGCCCGACTGATTTTGTATTTACTTACCTATGAAAATGGAACACGCCCCCTCAAAACCCTTGCTGAGTTGGCAGCCGATTTAGACGCCTGGGGATTTCCAGCCGGAATCCAGCAATTGAATTTGGTATTGCATATTTTAGTTGGTTCAGGAATAGTCTTTTTAGTCCCCGATTACCCCGTCAATCGTTATCAGTTATTTCACGATTATTTAGTTGACTTCATTCGCCAGAAGCAAGCACCCGGCTTGTTAGCCGAATTAGCCGAGGCAAAAGAGAAGCAGCAGTTAACCGAAGCCCAACTCAGACAGGCGTTGAAAGAGAAAGAAGAGGCATTAACTCATGAACAACAGGCACGTAGGCGGACAGAAATTGCCGAAATTGAAACCCTAAGTTCGTTAGCTCAAGCCATGTTTCTGTGTCATGATCAACTGGGGGCATTAGTCACCAGCGTTAAGGCAGGTCAAAAGTTAAAGTATATCAATGCGCCAGCGACGATAAAAACGCGAACATTGTGTACACTCTGGCAAGTCATCTACTCAATGAAAGAATGTAATCGCTTCCAGGGACATAGCGGTGGGGTTTGGAGTGTCAGTTTTAGTCCCGATGGTCAAACCCTTGCTTCAGCTAGTACGGATGGAACCGTCAAACTTTGGCGTCTTGATGGCACAATTTTGCACACGTTTGAGGGGCATCGCGGTATGGTGAGGAGTGTTAGTTTTAGTCCCAATGGTCAAACCCTTGCCTCAGCCAGTACGGATGGAACCGTCAAACTTTGGCGTCTTGATGGTAAAATTCTGCACACGTTTGAGGGGCATCGGGATTGGGTGAGGAGTGTCACCTTTAGTCCCGATGGTCAAATTATTGCCTCAGCCAGTGGTGACGGAACAGTAAAATTATGGGGCATAAATGGTAAACTTATCCACACATTAAAAGGGCATCGGGATTGGGTCAATAGCGTCACGTTCAGTCCCGATGGTCAACTGATTGCCTCAACCAGTCATGACCGCACCGTTAAACTTTGGCGTTTAGATGGCAGCGTAATTCAAACCTTTAAAAAACACAACGGTGGGATTAATAGCATTAGTTTCAGTCCCGATGGTCAACTAATTGCCTCAGCTAGTCATGACCGTACTGTTAACGTGTGGCGTTTAGATGGCACGACGGTGCAAACGTTCCAGGAACATAGTGATGGGGTTTATAGCGTTAATTTTAGTCCCGATGGTCAAATACTCACCTCAGCCAGCAGTGATGGCACCGTGAAACTCTGGCGTCTTGATGGTACGATTGTGCAAACCTTTCAGGGGTATAGCAGTTGGTTGTGGAGTATTAGTTTTAGTCCTGATAATCGCACCCTTGCCTCAGCCAGTACTGATGGTACAGTAAAACTTTGGCGGACAAATAGCACTGTTGTCCACACATTTCACGACCATAGCGATGGCGTCAATAGTGTTAGTTTCAGTCCTGATGGTCAGAGGATTGCTTCAGCTAGCGGTGATGGCACGGTAAAACTCCGACATTTTCATGACACAGAGGTACAAACCTTTGCCGGACACAGGGATTGGGTGAGTAGCGTCAGTTTCAGTCCCGATGGTCAGATGCTGGCTTCGGCGAGTCATGATAGTACAGTAAAACTCTGGGGTTTAGATGGCACAGTGGTTCAAACGTTTAGGGAACATAGTGGTTTGGTTAAGAGCGTTAGTTTTAGCCCGGATGGTCAAACCATTGCCTCAGCTAGCACCGACTGTACCGTCCAAGTTTGGCGTCTAGATGGCACAGTGATGCATATTTTTGCAGGGCATAGCGGTGGCGTCAATAGCGTCAGCTTTAGTCCGAATGGTCAAACCCTTGTCTCTGCCAGTCGTGACGGGACAATGAAACTGTGGCGTACTGATGGCACAATTGTGCAAGAGTTTGAACGCCAAGGCAATTGGGTGAATAGCGCTAGTTTCAGTCCCAATGGTCAAATCATTGCTTCGGCAAACGGGGATGGCACTGTGAAACTCTGGCGTTTAGATGGCACACTGATGAACACGTTTCAGGGACATGGCAATTGGGTGAATAGTGTCAGCTTTAGCCCCGATGGTCAAACCGTTGCTTCAGCCAGTGGTGATGGTACGGTAAAATTCTGGCGGATAGATGGTACCGAACTACAAACGTTTCAAGGACATGGCAATTGGGTTTACAGTGTTAGTTTCAGCCCGGATGGTCAGACCATTGCCTCAGCTAGCCGTGATGGAACCGTAAAGGTGATGACTTGGAAGTTAGCGCTAGATGATTTACTCAGACAGGGTTGTAATTGGTTGCGGGATTATTTAAAGACTAATCCCAATGTCAGTGAGAGTGATAGAAATCTGTGTGATGACATTTATTGTCAATAAGCAAGAGGAGGCGATTGAAATCGCTGCTACATAAACTTTCGTCCGCAAGGTAAGGACTAGGTTATAACCGGGGTAGCTAACCCGGATTTAGTCTAATCAGGTGCGATCGCACGACCCTGAAGCCTACTTTTACCATCTTACCGCTTAGTGCTGTTCACAACTTCCCCTAACCGCTTCAAGACACCTAACACCGTATATAAATCATTTCCGGGATTAATCAGCGAGAAAAGCCGGGACAAACCATATCGCGGCGAGTCTTGCTGCATGAGTTTGAGATACACAAATTCACTGCCATTGGTGATAAATCCAAATAGAGGTTCCCTAATAGTTGGACGATTCATCATATAGAACAACGCTTGGGGAATTCCCTCTAAAACATTAAGCTGCTTACGCTTCGCCTCAATCACTGTAATCCACAACGTTTGATGTAAAACCAGCACATCAATCCTTCCCCTGAGGGTTTCCGCCTCATCCTCAAACACAATTTCCACTGGCTTCTCTGCAACAGGACGAAACGGATAGCTATAAAAGTTAGCGAGGGATAGCAATGGAGACAGTACCACCATTTTCACAATCTCTTCATGCATTGGATACTCTGCCAAATAGAGAAAATTCGCCTTAACCCGATCAAGCCATTGCTTTTCAGCATCAGTGGCTTGGGGTAAATCATTCTGCCATTCTGGAAAGAACTGTTCATCCTCCACTCGCTGAAGGTTAAACTTTTCTTTGACATCGTGTAAGGTTAGTTCGCTGGCTTGAATGACTTGTGCCATAACTATCCAAATTTACGGTTAGGGTTAATGTCAAATTATAGAGCAATTCCCCATTCCTGAAACACTGATTTCACGGATTTAGAGGAACGTTAGGGGTGGGGAGTTGTCAGGTTAGTCGCACTGATTTAATAGAGGCGTTAGTTCTTGCTGGCACAGGATGATAAAAATGTAAGAATTGTTGGGAGGATTAAGCTGTTCGGCATTTCAACCTTAATATCAATAATGGCGCAATCCTTGTCGATCCCCCTAAATCCCCGTGCAATAAAAGCGAAGCATCCTCTGGTTTCCCCCATGGAACAAAAAGCGAAGCAACATCTGGTTTCCCCCATGGAACAAAAAGCGAAGCATCCGCTGGCTTCCCCGTGCAAAAAAAGCGAAGCATCCACTGGCTTCCCCCTTTTTAAGGGGGACGGGAGGGGGATCAAATAGGGGGACGGAAGGGGGATCTGAAGGGGGACTTTGATCTACTGTACTTTATTACAGCGCAAAGAGCTGTATAGCGAAGACAGCGCAACTCCAAACCTAGCTTAGTTTCACAGCGAGTCGCTCAAGTCCAAGCGTGGTGGACTAAAATCTGTATCCAGTCAGCTAAAGCTGACTTAAGCTTTTAGCCCGAACTTTAGTTCAGGGCTTAAATTTTCTTCCTTTTCCTATTCACTGTTTTGTCTATGCCATTCAATCTGTGTCAATCTGTGTCATGAATCCTACCATCAGGCATTGTCGCCCCCTGCAAATTTGCCCCCATTAAATTAGTGGTACTCAATTCTGCCCGTGTCAGATTAGCATTACTCAAATTCGCCCCCATCAGGTTTGTTCTTGCCAAATATGCCTCAATTAAATCCGAATCACTCAAATTCGCTTCCCGTAAATTTGTCCGACTCAAATCTGCCCGATTCAATCGCGCAAAACTCAGATTTCCCCCACTCACTTGGGCTTTACTTAACCTGACATCTGGCATTACAGCCCCCTGTAAATTCACGCCAGTTAAATCTGCCTCACTTAAAATTGCCCGTTCTAATTTCACATTCTTCAGAATAGCGCCACGCAAATTTGCCCCCATCAAATTCACTTCCGTCAAAAATGCCGAACTCAAATTGGCGCCACTCAAATTTGCCCCCCGCAAATCCGCTTCCCGCAAATTCGTTTCCCTTAAATTAGCACCCCTTAAGTTCACTTTCAATAAATCTGCCCCGCACAAATCTGCCCCTTGTAAATCTACGTTCTGTAAGATGGCGCCCCGCAGCTTGGCGGTATACATCCGCTTTTCTTCTCGCAAATTCGCCCCGCGCAAACACGCCCCAGTTAAATCCGCCCCACTTAAATTAGCCCCCCGCAAATCAGCATCCATTAAGTTAGCATCGAGCAAACTAGCTAATGTCAAATTTGCGCTTCTTAAGTCAGCACTTTGTAAACTTGCCCCATGTAAATCGGCATTACTTAAATTAACCCCACTCAGCCACGCCTGATTTAAATTTGCGCCACTTAACCGCGTCCCCACTAAATTAGCTTTCCGGAAATTAGCGCGACTTAGGTAAGCAAAAATTAGCGTCGCACCATGTAAATCAGCACCATTGAGAACAATGCCAATTAAGTCTGCGCCAAACAAATTGACACCGCTGAGACTGATGCCAGTAAACTTGGTTTCTCCCGCTTCATAGCGGTGTAGGAGTTCTTTAACGTTCATAAAGTCGTTTTATTGATTGTGCGATCGCGCCAGCGGCTTGAGTGTTTTCATCGGCGTCTTCTAGAGCTTGTGCTGTCTGGTAAAGCTTTGCTTCGAGTTCCTCCAGCGTGGGACAAGTTGAGAATAATTCAAATAACAAATCGTCTAGGGGCTTGGCTTTCATTAATAACCAATCATGTTGCGTTTTTTTTATGGGATGATAAAGTACCGAAAAAATTAATAGCTTTGCCCGCAATGGGGTTGTATATTTCATTACATTTAAACGCAAATCAAACGGGTCATACGGGCATGAGTTTGACGTTGAATCCTGAGTTGCACTTTGTCGAATTTCCTGACCTTGAACAAGTGGTGATTGATGATTGGGGAATTTTTCCTGGTTGTCTTTGTCTGCCCGTTTTCGCGTATTCCTATTCCCTGTATTTGCCTGTGAGGGGAACCTTGTCGGTGGCGGTGCTGGCGGCTGCGATCGCGCGGCTTTTGCTGATTTAACACGGGTAATTTCTGAATCATCAGTATAGAGTTTTTGCAGCACCTTGAGAATGGTTTTTGCCACGACAATATAGTCTGCCTGTCGGTTGAGGGTTTGCACTTGCTGCTTGAGTGCTGCACTGAGTTTCTTGATGCTAGGGTAAGATTCTCTTAAATCTTGAATTAAATCCGCCAAATTTAATTGTTCGAGAATCTGCGAGTCGGTTTCCCAGTGATTTTTACCGACATAAAGCATCAGTTTTTTGATTCGCAGGATATTACTATCTTCTTCCAGTTCACTGGCGGTTTCCAAGACAATCCATGGGGGTTGAGTTGAAGCTTTAGGCGAGGATTTAACCGCGACGACTTGAGTTAACTCTTCCGGTTCGTCATAGAGGGGTTCTAATTGATGAATAATCGTATCAGCCACGACTAAATATTCAGCTTGGCGGTTCAACGTTTCCGCAAAGCTATAAAGCGTTGAACGAAGCTGATCCAGACTGAAATGGGAGGCGCGAAGTTGTTGGATTAAATCAGAGAACGCATACTGATTCAGAATTGACAACTCGTTTTCCCACTGACTCTGGCAGGTATAAACCATTAACTTTTTTATCCGCGTTGAATTGTCGTGGGTTTCTAAATTTTTAACAATTCTATCTAAACTCAATAACCCTGGCATTAATCTAAATGATGAATTGTGAAATTATTGCTTTTATGGAGAAATAATCCGCCGAATTTTGTTTTTGAGCAGAATGCCTTGAACTGATGTACCTGCTTAGATGCTTTAGCACACATTATTTATTTTGTCAATATTTTAGATTAAACCGATTTCCAACTCTATGATATCAAGACTGCTGGATGTTCCAGACGTAGCCGACTAGATCTCGAACAGGTTCCTCTAGCTTCCCCATAAATTATCCTGATCGGCTGGCACAGGCTAAGAAAATCATAAAGACTGACCCCATTTTAGTGGCAGTTTAATCCCTTATCAGTAGTCGATTACGACTCCTTCTAAATCACTATGTTACTTACTCGTCAACAACTCAAAGCCAAAAAACGCAATGCCAAACGGCTCAGTCAATTACTCCAAGATGCTAGAAGAGAACTTGAACACAACATCCTCACGTTAGAGGATACGGTTCTCGATCAAGGCATTTGGCAAATGTCTGATATTTTGCCCTCCCAAAATGCCCATTCCGTAATTGGCGAAATTCTGGCGATCGCGGATGCCTGGGAACAACTCAACCATTTTGAAATTGAGGAAAAGTTAGCTCATATCGAGGGTAAATTCTATCAAAACTAAACCATTCTGTTTTATTCTACATATCCCCGACTTCTTGAAGAAGTCGGGGATCTTGCTAGGAGTTGTGGTAATCGCTTTCATGGAAGACTCTCACGAAAAACCGCTTATTGAGAATCCATCTCTATTTGTGTAGATGAACTCATCCGCATCAGCCTTTCTTGCTCACTCTCCGGTTCTGTAACCAGAAACTCCATGTTAGAAAGTGTAGACATCATTCCCTGAAGCGGCATGATCTGATCGAACCCAATAGTCATTGTTCCCGCGCTTTGCATAGCAAAAGACTGAATCTGAAAATTCACACCGGGAGGCGTTCCGGGAAGATTCATTTGGCTCGATTCTTGAGATTGCTGTTGCATACTCATTTTCAGCGTCACCTGATCTGCCTGAATATCTTCCACCTCATATAAGACTTGAACCTGATCCAATGGCAACCCAGAAACAGGTACAGCGCTAGAGACTTGCCAGGTTGCTCCCACTCCCACTGCTGCTTTGGGAAACGGTGCTGCCGATAATTGCTCTAAGGAACTCAACATTTGCTGTAAAAGCTGTTGGAGGTTGGGATCAAGATCCGCCGGTAACGATACGTCCACATCTTTGGTGATTCCCTGCTGATCAATCACAAACTCAATGCTTACATCTTGGAGTTGTTGCAGTTGCGATCGCAGGTTTTGAATCAGTTCCGGCGAAGCGGTTGTATCCGAGACTACATCCACATCGGTGTAAGTCACTTTAATATGAGCATCTCCATTCGCCTCAACCTGAGTCACCTCTGACTCAATCGTCATCTGCATAGCAGGCATATTGACATCAGGCATAACCTGACCATCCACCGCCCCTGTCATGTCCATATTCATCGTCAGGACTGTGGTTTGCTTGGTGTTGGCGGCGGGTTTAAACCGCAAAATTTGCCGAGGTTGAGCGCCTGGATCAAGCAGAACTATGGTTGATTTCGCTTCAGTCGCACTTTCGGCTGAGTCAGGAATGGTTTCAATTAAGGGTGTTTGAGCATTGACAAAGGGAGAGGGCGGCGTTATTCCCCATCCAGTAATCAGTAAGAAGGCAGCACTTAGGAGGAATGGTTTCTTCATCAGGTTATTCGAGATTCAGATTCTCCTTTCAATCTAGCTCACCAGAATATGCAGAAAAAATATAGAAGTGTAGGGGCGAGTTTTACCGATAACATGAGAGCCATAAACCGATAATACTAAATCCGGGTTAACTACCCCCTTTATGGGTGCAGAATGGGGTGTGGGATGTGGGGAATAGCAGCCAAGGTATAAAGGGGGGTGACAAAGGCGGATTTGGTATTATAACCCAGTCCGCGCAGGCGGACTTTGTTTGTCTAGCTGCGATTTCAATCGCCCTGGTTTAAGCTTATGGCGAATTCTAGAATCCTTTACCTTGGGATCGATTTCGGTACATCTGGCGCACGAGCCATAGTGATTGACGCCACAGGTGCAGTTCAATCCGAAGCGCAATGGGCGTTTGCGGCGACTCCCCTGGCTGAATTAACGGCAATTTGGCAAAGCACTCTGTATCGGCTAATTGAACAAATTCCGGCATCGATTCGACAGGATATTACTCGTATCGCCATTGATGGGACATCGGCAACGGTACTGCTATGCGATCGCCAAGGGACTCCAATCACCGAGCCACTTCTTTATAATGATGGGCGAGGGATAGCGATGATGGAACAGTTAAAGCAGATTGCTCCAGCTAATTCCGTGGTTCTCAGTGCCACTTCTAGTCTGGCGAAACTCTTGTGGTTGATTCACCATACACCAGGCACTCTGGAAAATTATTACTTCCTCCATCAAGCCGACTGGTTAGCCTTTTTATTACACGGTAAGCTCGGAATTAGCGACTATCACAATGCCTTAAAGCTGGGATATGACCCAGAAAACCTAGAGTATCCCAGTTGGATGAAACAACTCCCACTCACACCAAGATTACCCAAAGTCCTGGCTCCGGGAACGCCAGTCGGTGACGTCACTCCAGAAATTGCTTCCCGGTTAGGATTACGCCCAGATTGCCAGGTTTGTACGGGTACAACAGATAGTATTGCTGCATTTCTCGCCAGTGGGGCAAAGCATCCCGGTGAAGCTGTAACCTCTCTGGGTTCTACATTAGTCCTGAAGTTATTGAGTCATACTCGCGTCGAGGATGCGGGTTACGGAATTTATTCTCACCGACTCGGTAATTTATGGTTAACCGGCGGTGCGTCTAATACTGGAGGTGCTGTACTGCGACAATTTTTCAGCGACAGAGAACTTGAAGAACTTAGCCATCAAATCAACCCTGAGCAGGAAAGTCCCCTAGACTATTATCCATTATTAAAAAGAGGCGATCGCTTTCCCATCAATGACCCTCATCTGTCTCCCAAATTAGAACCTCAACCTGCCAACCCTGTAGAATTTCTCCACGGTTTACTCGAAAGCATTGCCCGTATTGAAGCACGAGGCTATCAATTATTACAACAACTCGGTGCGACTCCCCTCACCTGTGTCTATACGGCGGGAGGAGGCGCTAAAAATACGACATGGACAGCGATTCGCCAACGTCAGCTTCAGGTTGCCATTCAACCCCCCAGACATATAGAAGCAGCTTACGGTACAGCATTATTCGTCAGGAACCCCATAAAAGATAGCTAGGGAAGCAGGGGTTGTAGAGACGTGCCATGGCACGTCTGGGAGCAGGGGGAGATATTAGCTGCTGGCGTTATTTCTGCCGTCTTGCACTAGGGGCTTGATCTCCGATTATCGACTTGACGCCATCAGTTGCTGAGGCTGGTAGTCGGAACCTTGCTTATTCGCACAAAATCCCAAATCATGCTTTTGTCCCGGTTCAATCACCCGTCCCCAATCCATCGGCGTGACAATATATCGTGATCCTTTCTGTTGAAAATTCCCATTCCAACTCTGATTAATCGCCGCTTGATTCATCTGAAATTGCACTTGCCAGTCGCGCACTTTGTTATCCGTGGGATTAATAACCGCTAAACTCATGCAAAATCCCTCTTGCCAATCTGATTGTAGATTAGACATGACTTTCAATTGCGGTGGAGTAGTGGGAATCCTGACGGAGGGAGGAAACTCAGCGTCACTCCTAACCGCCACGGCTGACAGTTCTCGCAGTTGGTAATCCGAACCCTGCTTATTGGCGCAAAATCCTAACTCACGGCTTTTTCCTGGCGCGATCGCACGTCCCCAGTCCAAGGGTTTCCCGACATACTCTGAACCCTGGGCTTTAAAGTTGCCATTCCAGGTCTGACTAATTGTCGCCTGATTCATCTGGAACTGCACTTGCCAATCCCTCACCGCCTGATCCGTGGGATTGATCACCTCGATACTCATACAAAACCCATCTTGCCAATCCGATCGCATCGTTGAGGTGACTTTTAATTCCGGTTGACGGGGACGGGGTTTGAGGGTGGGATTCATCCCTAGGGATGGACTAGGTTTAATATCAGGAATGAACGCCATGGCGGGTTTGTGAGCAAACCGAGTGGCAATTAGGACTTCTTGCAGTAAATCTTGCTTCGGTTCCTGCACCGTCAGCCAGTCATCTTTGAGCAGTCCTCCGGTATCATCACTATTGGGATTCCAACTCCAGTAGGCAAAACCCAAATCCTCTTTCTGCACAAAATTAACCAGTTTCTGTTGCCAAACGCCTTCCTTGGATTGGGAATCAACTTGTCGTCCACCAAACTCCCCGATAAAGACGGGGGCGATTCCTTTTCTGGCAATATAATTCCAGCCGATTTCCCAGCGTCGGGTGAGATTTTGGGGAAAACTTGGTTCAGAAAACCAGGGTTGATCAAAGACGCCTGGACCATATTCATGGGGAGAATAGACCACTTTATTGGGACGGGACAATCGCACCGGGAAGCGTTCCACACCCTCTAGATTCGCGCCCATCCAATGAATATCCAGTTGTTGACCGGGAACGTTATTTTCTACCCCTTCAACCACCATTAACCAATCCGGGTTAATCTCCAGAATCGCATTCCCAGCCCGTTCCGCCGCCAGTCGCCAATCGGTTTCCAAATCCCCAGTTCCCCAACTGGCGCGACCATGGGGTTCGTTTTTCAGGTCAGCCCCAATCACGTTTAATTGATTTTTGTAGCGTCTGGCTAACACTTTCCAGGTGTCAATCCAATCGGCTTCAGTGAAGCCATCACCGTACCACAATTCGGGAATCCGTTCGTCGTTGAGTCGGTGAGAGTCCAACAGAATCATTAACCCTTGGCGATCGGCTTCTTGGATAATCATATCCATCACCTGTAGGGGCGATTTCCCTTCCAGTTCAGCATTCGCACCGATACTATAATCAATCCCAGTCACTTCTGGAGCTCTCAGGGATTTTACGGCATAAGGCAGTCGGATCATGTTGTATCCTAACCCTTTAATCTGCGCCAACATCTCCTTATAATCCCGTTTCCACAACCCGTGAGGGGCGTGCATTTCGGTTTCAATACCAAACCAGTTTACGCCTCGCAGAATGACAGGTTTACCTGTCGCATCCACGATTTTTGCTCCCTCGGTGGAAAGGGGGAAGGTAACGGTAATGATGGGATTGTTCGTCGCCGCCACGGGTAAATCTGTTGCCCAATCGACGCCCATCACCAGTGATAAAAGGAAGGCTAACAGGAAACAAATCCCTCGGCGTAAGCCCCGGACTTTTCGCCTTCGTTCCTGGGTATTGTTTTGCAGTGGGGGCGACAAATCCTTGCTTAGGGGCGATCGCGCCCAAGCTGATGCCTTTGGCATCGGGATAAATCCCTTATGCCATCTACCTTCTGCCCGCTGTTGGGCTTCGGTCAAGGGCTTCCTCATCCGGCGTAGCAATAGGGATGGGATGTGGCTAATGGGTAAGAGCAGGTCTTGGAAAACGTTAAACATAGTGCTGTGGATATCCGAATCAGAAACTGTGACGATTTCAAACTGGGCTTGGCAATTCCTGGGAGTTGTGACAGACGTTTATCCCAATCGACTCCTCCAAGCGATCGCTCTCCTGTCTACTCAGTATTCTAGATAAAGTCTAGGGTATAGCCAACTGGCTTAGAGTTAAGAAATGAGCCAAAAATTGTCAGCACCGGAGAGAGCTTGTTTTGTTTGGGTCAAGACTGTTCCTCACCCTGTCGAGTTTGACCCGAAGTCTCTATCTGATGTTCCCTCGTCCTAGTAATATTTTCTCTCTTTGAACTTTAATTGTAAAGAGATTTTAGGTTTATAAAGTTTACGTAAAAATACGGACTTATCCTCTGATTCTTAATCGTAACTTTATAAAAATATATGGACATTTTTCGTCACAAAGATTAACCTTAAAACAGTCCTCCTTGAAGTCCTCCTGCCAGTTGGAATTTCTCTCGCCAACGTTTAATAGTCATTAACAGTACAGTACGACGAACACTGGAAATTGTCACTAGGAACTACAAATTATGACGGGCTCTCCACTACAACGATTCTTAATTACACCTGCCGTTATCTCGACCGCCGTCTTTGGTGTCTTGACCTTACCTCTGGCTATCTTTGGGGATCAGCCAGTCACCATTCAACTCCAAGACGAACCTATATTTCATGGGGAACTCCGAGATCCTAATGTGGCTATGCCTTACCTGGGTTTAGCGGCTGTACTCGGCTTGACAGCAGGAGCCTCTAGCATCGCCATAACCGGTTGGCGTCAGTCTGCCCGTAAATCTGCGGAGACGGAAGCACAACTCTCCAGTTTGGAGCAAAACTTGAAAGAACGAGACGAATTATTAGAGTCTCTCAAAGCCGAAGAATCTCGACTAACCGCTTCTGGCTTAACCTCTTTTTTGGATGAAGAACTCCAAACCGGAGTCCAAGCGTCTCCAGAGGAGCAGCCAGCTCAATCCGCATCAGAACCAGCACCTGAACAAAGTCAACCGGAACCTGCATTGTCACTACCCCAAGTGACTCAACCGGAACCTGCACCGACTCCCCAGCCAGAGGTCAAACCAGCACCTGCACCGTCGTCTCCTCCCTTTGTGATTAATACTTCACTCGCGACGACACCCTATGAGAGTTCTACTCCAGCCACCGTGCAATCCGCCGCCGCCAAGTTTGCTTCCGCCCAAACCTACATGGCTTATGCGTCCAAAAAAGCCCCAAGCCAACCGCAGAATGTGACCCCTGCACTGACTCCCTCAGACTTGGAAAAACTGCAAAGTCAATTCCAACAGATTAAAGAGCAAATGGAATTTCTCAACAAGGCAATACAAGCCCAGCAGGATGTACCCAATGCTTCAGGAACAGCACACCCAACCCAACTCCGGGTGATTAAGAATTGGTCGGTGGAAAAGATTTCTTAGGGCTTCGTCAATGTCTTGACACCGATTTTATCGCTTGTTTGAGTTAATCGCCAAGACTTCAACATCTTGGCAAGTGAGCTACTTTCGGTTAAGCTGTCATGCCTTTCAATTGGGGATTAGTAGGGAGAAAGATTTTTAGTAGCGAGCAAGATTTTTAGTAGCGAGCAAGATGCTCGCACTACATACAAGACATTAAGGTTTAAATGCCGAACCGTTCAAGACGGACTGGTATTCCCCTCTGCCCGGTTAGGATTTCCTTGAAGCTGGTTAGACAACATGGAAATAATTTGACCCACTTTCCGGCGATTTTGCTCGCCAATCCATAACGGTAGAACTTGAGTCTCGGCTAATTGTAAGACTAGCGACATAATTTCACTGTTTGATGCCTCTCCATGGAGCAGTAAAACTAACATGGCTTGGTGTTCGTCTGCTATCTGTTTCGCTTTGGGCAAAATTTCCAGGGATTTAGCCCAGTGGACTGGGAACATCAGGTGAGGCGGTTGATTGGCTCCAATGTCAACGAGGGTTGGCTCCAAAATAGTACAAGTACCGTCCTCTTTTTCATACCAAGGGTGACTATTGGGGGAGGAAGCTGCCTGTGATTGCATAAGATTGCCCATTGATTATCTGAATGTGGATGATTTTTGTCCTATTTAATCAAATTTTCTTAAAGATTGTCGAGCCTATCTACCCAAAATAGCGTATAATTACGGACAGGATAATTTTTCAAAAAATAAAAATAAGTAAATTCCACGATACTGAATCGTTAAGCTATGGATTAGGTTAATATTTTCTCTGATTAAATATTAATTCATTCCCTGCCAGAGCCTTAAACAATTGATGGTAAAAATTGGGTTTGTAGTAAGGGCTTTAGCCTTCTACTTACAGTCACTCTATGTCATACCAACAGCGATGCGATCGCGCTTCTTCGTTACATTCCCAACCTCAGTGGAACCAAGCCTCTTCGCGAGAGTCATCTAGAAGGTTAACCGCTTCTAAAAACCTAGACAAACCTACCCATCAGTAATTCTGTCTTGGTATAAGTCCACGGTGTAACTTTTGGTCGATAACCGTTAACGCTTACGCTTGGCTGATACCCGGCATTGTCGCTCGATATCAGTCTTAACCAACGGCTCCCAGTTAGAGACGCAGTAGTAATCGTG
>NZ_JAVJNP010000024.1:0-50418 GCF_040217205.1 Coleofasciculus sp. A1-SPW-01
GCATCCTCTGGCTTCCCCCATGGAACAAAAAGCGAAGCAACATCTGGTTTCCCCCATGGAACAAAAAGCGAAGCATCCGCTGGCTTCCCCCTTTTTAAGGGGGACGGGAGGGGGATCAAATAGGGGGACGGAAGGGGGATCAAATAGGGGGACGGGAGGGGGATCTAACGGGCGACGGAAGGGGGATCTAACGGGGGACGGGAGGGGGATCTAAAGGGCGACGGAAGGGGGATCTAACGGGGGAGAATTCAAAGCCTCTCTCCTTGTAGGAGAAAGGTTTGGAGAGAGGTTTTCCAAATCCCGTGAAACTATCCACCCTGAACTACATAAAACTGGGTTGATGGCGAATCAAATTGAGGAACTCTTCACGAGTTTTCTGTTCCTCTTGGAACACACCCACCATAGCGCTGGTTACTGTCCAGGAACCGGGTTTTTGTACCCCTCGCATCACCATACACATGTGAGTGGCTTCCATGACTACAGCCACTCCCTGGGGTTCTAAAATAGTTTGAATGGCTTCGGCAATCTGGCGGGTTAGGCGTTCCTGAACTTGTAGCCGCCGTGCATACATTTCCACAACACGCGCTAACTTACTTAGTCCCACAACTTTCTGATTGGGAATATAAGCAACGTGCGCCCGTCCCATAAATGGCAGCATGTGGTGTTCACACAGGCTAAAGAAGTTAATATCCCGTACTAACACCATTTCGTTGTGACCTTCATCAAAAATCGCCCCATTTACTAATTCTTCCAGGGACTGATTGTAGCCACCCGTCAAGAAGCGCATGGCTTCCGCGACTCGTTTTGGGGTTTTCAGTAATCCCTCACGTTCAGGATCTTCGCCAACGCCTAAAAGTAGCGTCCGCACCGCGTCCATCATGTCTTCAGTTGAGGCTTCCCCAGGAATTTGTAACTTAGGTTCTTGACCATTCTGGGTATTGCGATCGGGTCGGGGTTCAACTTGAGTGGTGGAGGTGTTACGAGTCACGGGTGTCATAGAGTCAGAGCGATTCAAACCATTGGAGGACGCAATAGTCATAGTTAGGTAGTATTGATAATCTTGACAAGGTTGAATGGGACGGTCGGATGGTGCCGTTCTAGAGAGTTCCGGCACTGGGCATTAGAGTCAGGAAATCGATAACAGCCGCTTGGGGGATTAAGGCGACGTGCAAAAGAGATTGGGCAACAATTTCGGGGGTTAACATGGCTGACCGATTCAAGTTGGCTTTTACGGTGTCTGTATCCCAGATTGGCGTATTCACTGCCCCTGGACATACCGTCACCACCCGAATACCATTGTCGCGTTCTTCAGCCGTTAGGGTTTTGGATAGGGCAATCAACCCGGCTTTGCTAACGTTGTAGGCACCCCAACCGGGAAAGGGTTGTTGACCCGCAATGGATGCCACGTTAATAATTGTGCCGTGTTGCTGCTGACGCATGGTGGGTAAAACACCAAGAATGCATTGCCATACACTGGTAAGATTGAGATCCATTACCTGCTGCCAGTCCGCTAAGGGGGTTTCCGTCAGCGTCCCGGTATAGCCCATACCCGCATTGTTGACCAAAATATCCAGGGAGGCAAATTCCGCCGCGATCGCTTCGATCTTGGTTTTGACCTGATCGAGTTGACTCAGATCCAGGTGATAGGATTGAGCATTGACTCCAGCGTCTCGGGCGGCGGTGGCTACTGCCTCTAATTTGTCTTGGGAACGACTGACTAATGCCAGATCAATTCCGGCTTTGGCAAAGGCTAAAGCCGTAGCTTTGCCAATACCACTACTTGCGCCAGTAATCAAGGCACGTTTTTTAACGGAAGACGTCATAAAATTTTCCAACTCAGATGCGGCAAGGGTTCCCCGATTAACTCATAAGGGTATTAGGGGAGGAAAGAGTCCGCCAACAAACATTTGAATTAAAGCAACAGCCAATCATTTCCTGCGGCTACATTCTCACTAAAAAGTCCTGGATACAACAATTTTCCTGTTTTTGATCTATATTTATCCCCAATTGGGACAAGGAAGATTAAGCAGGATAATCGTATACCTCAAGCGATCGCCAACTGCTATGATCAGCAGCAAATTGTTGTAATCTGACTAATTGATTCAACGACAGCCGCCTATAGACAATATCGAACACAACCAACGTTCTCCGAGCTTCTTTGTCGGACAAACAATAAAGTTTGACAGTTAATCCCGAATGGCTAGGGTGACACTTGGATCAAGCTAGGGTTGACTTGCTGATGGATTAACGTCCTGACGCTAAGTTGTGAAGAATTGTTACAAATCTAATTATACGACTATCTGGGTTCCATTGACAAAAGGGCAGAAGTCGGAAGGATAATTCAGCTTTTATCCTTCTTACTTCAGTTGGATGCCAAATTCCCCTTAATTATTGTAACGCTCAAACCATTTTCAAGCATGTAGCTCAGTAAAAACCCCAATATGGCGAAACTTCTGATAGCGTAACTCCCGACGTTCCTTGGGACTCAACCGAGATAAATCTTCCAGATTTTGCAGGAGGGCGGCTTTAAGCGTTGCCGCAGCGGTTAAGGGATCAGAATGAGCGCTGCCTAAGGGTTCAGGCACTAATTGATCCAAAATTCCTAAATCTTTGAGATCCCAGGCGGTTATCCGCAGCGCAGTGGCGGCTTGGGGGGCTTTAGCGGCATCTTTCCAGAGAATCGCGGCACAGGCTTCGGGAGTGGCAACCGTATAAACCGCTTGTTCGAGCATGAGAATGCGATCGCCCACGCCAATCCCCAACGCACCACCCGATCCGCCTTCGCCAATCACCGTACAGATAATCGGCACATCCAGGCGAAACATTTCCCGCAGATTATAGGCGATCGCTTCCCCTTGACCTAATTTTTCCGCATCAACACCTGCCCAAGCCCCCGGTGTATCAATAAACGTTAAAATCGGCATCCCGAAGCGATTCGCATGTTCCATCAGCCGCATCGCCTTACGGTAACCACCGGGCGACGCCATGCCAAAGTTCCGCGCCACATTATCTTTGGTATCCCGTCCTTTTTGATGCCCTAACATCACCACCGGGCGTCCCCCTAAGCGCCCAATCCCACCGACTAATGCTGGATCATCATAGCCGCCGCGATCGCCGTGTAATTCCATCCATTCATCACTAATCGCCTGAATATAATCCAGCGTACTCGGACGCCGGGGATGACGGGCTAACTGAAGCCGTTGGGCTGGCGATAAACTACTAAAAATTTCTTGACGTAGTTGTACCGCCCGTGCTTCTAACTGGCGAATTTGGTCAGAGACATCGACATTGTTTTCCTGGGCGAGTTCGCGAATTTGGTTAATTCGGGTCTCTAATTCATACAGGGGCTTCTCAAAGTCCAGCAGAAAAATCCGGTTTGCAGTGGTCATGGGTCAGTCGTTTTATCCCTTAAACGTTCAGCAGCGGTCTAAATCCATGTTTAATTGACACCTGTCCAATTTTGTCCATCTTTTCTACCGTAATCTGATTCCGTCCCCAGGAAAAGTTGGTATACCATTTTTCAAATTCTAAGAGCATCGACTCGGCGAAGCAGGCAAATAGCTGACGCCCTGGATCTTTCATTTCCACGATTTGCATAATTTTCCAGTCGATATCCAATGAATGCTCGACAATGCCTCCATTGAGAACATAAATGTCGGGATGTTGTAACTTAGTGGCTAAATTCTTGGGATACCCCCCATCAATCAGCAGACAGGGCTTCTTTAGCAGCGAGGCATCAATGTCAATGCCCTTGGACATACTCGCCACCCAGACAATAATATCCGCTTGGGGTAGCGCCTCCTCCAATCCCATGATCTTGCCGCGCCCTAATTGATCTTGTAAGGCTTGCAATCGTTCCTGGTTACGGGCGGTTAAGAGAATCTCGGCGACATCGGTGCGGGTATTGAGCCAACGACAAACGGCACTACCAATATCGCCGGTTGCTCCACAAACAGCCACAGTAGCTTTTGACAGGTCAATCCCCAGCTTTTGCGCCCCTTGTTCGACTTGGGCGCTTATGATATATGCCGTGTGGGTGTTACCTGTGGTAAAGCGCTCAAACTCTAACTTGATATTGCGAACCTGGCTTTTCTCATATAAGTGGAATTCTTCAAAAATAATTGACGAAAAGCCACCTAATGCGGTAATTTCAATGCCGTTTTTTTGAGCATGAGCCATCGCGTTGAGAACTTTACGGATAGCGGCTTTAATCCGGCGCGTGGCTAGCATCTCTGGCAAAAAGCATGATTCCACATAGCGTCCTTCTATCGTCTCCCCGGTTAGGCTAGTCACCTTAATGGTGTCCACGATTTGGGGAGGGGCGCTGCACCAAAAATCTAACCCTTGGTCAGCATATTCTGGGTAGCCTAGATCTCTGGCGACGGCTTGGGCGTGTTGCAAACTGGTGAGGTGACCGATAAGACCAAACATTTACTGCTCGCTGGTAAGGCTGTTAATCAGGGGAAAATGGGAAATTAGGGTAAGAATTTGTTAAGGACATTTAAAAATATTATCAGGAATATTGGGGAGATGGGGGTGATGGTTTAAGTTTTGACCCTTCGCTTTGCTTGAGGGCATGGCGCGTGATGTTTGTAGGGGCGGGTTTCACTACTATCGTTTCTTGCCTCACCCGGATGTGACTAAACCCGCCCTGAGTAGAGACGTAGCATGCTACGTCTCTACATTCGACGATTACATCTAGGTTGAGTTAGGCTGCTGTCAATCCGTAGGCGGACATCCGCATGATGTCACGGGTGGTAAAGCCGATGTTGCTGAGGGCTTCACCGTAGGCGATCATGAAGTCTTCTACGAGAGCATCTTTTTCCATTCCCAGGATATGAGCATCCTTCTCAACTTGGTTGAGCATCCGCCAAACCAGGGGCAAGTTTTGCTTATTGGCTTGTTCGAGTTCGGTTTTCGAGGCTTCAAAGTTCTCCTTGAGCCACTCTTCGCCAAAATTCAGGTGCATGTACTCGTCTTTGACTACACCTTCGGTGATTTTTCGGGCAAAGGGATCAGCAACGGGAATGTAAATGTTATACGCCGCGATCGCGAAACATTCAATAATCAGTGATTGGATCAGCAAGCAGGTGACGATATTCCCTGAGGCGGCGGCGGTTTGGAAGTTTTGGTGTAAATCGCTGAAATACTCCTTGGCAAACTCCATATCCGCTGTGACACTCAAGTTTCGACCACAGGCTTGAAACCCCTTCTTATGGCGGTTTTCCATCTTTGCTAGGCTGGTTAGCTCATCCTTTTGGTCGGGTAGCAGTTCAGCCAGTTGGATGTAGTTCTGATGAGCTTCTTGTTCCCCTTCGATCACGATCGCGTTGATGCGGCTATAGGCGTCCTTGTATGTTTCACTGTTGAAATCTAGCTCTTGACTGACTGTAAGCTGCTGCATCAGTAGATTTTCTCCTGTTTGCATGAGTAGACGTGTTTCAAAAAAGCTTTGAACCTAATCCTAGACCGTTGGCTCAAAACCGCTATATCAAACTTAACCCATCAATGATATATGGTGAGAGGTATTGCCCAATAGTGCCTGAGGCAGCAAATTCTCCCCTCAATCATCAGTATTCACTTATTAAAAGCATAGGATTAAACGAAGATAAATGTCTAAATCGCTACAGATTTGGGCTTCGTCATTTGTGCTTTGCTCCCTCTGCTTCCCCTGCTCCCCCAGCTCCCCCAGCTTCCCCTGCTCCCCATCACGACGGAACGAAACGCTAGAATGTGGAGTCGAATGCTTATTCATCTCTTACTTGCTTATCCATGTTTGATTGGGTCTGGTTATCTCGCGTCGCAGGGCTAGGATTAGTAGGAACCGCTGCTGGATCTGCCTTATTCTTTGGTATATTAGGGCGAACCGTCTTCTTGGAACCTAATACTCGTCACCTGAACTCAGAAGCCGCGATCGCACCGGGTAAGACTCAAGCTGTAACGTTACCCCCGCAACCGTTACCCTTGCTAACTTTACCCAAATCCCCTCCCGCCTCGGAGGTATCCCAGAAATCTCTTCCGGTTCTTTCGCGTCCATTCGATCTCAAGCAAAGCCTCAGCACCTATCAGCCTCTGTTTGCTGCACCAACCTCTTTAGGGATGGTGGCTATTGGGGTAGCTGAGGGGAATTATCGCCTGTTTATTGAAAATGGTAATCTCTATGTTCAGCAAACCCGGTTCTACTTTGGACATACTGATCCAGGTAACTTATCCTGGGGAGATGTGGTCACAAATTATGGACCCTGTAGTGATCAAGGACGCAGTAAGGGAGATATTACCTTAGCCGAACAACTGTGTTTAGAGCGATCGCGATCGCGACTCCCCACTCATCTAGTTGATTTAAATGCAGCGGGTATCGACCCAGAACGGGATTTAGAGGCGTTACTCAATGTAGCTGATTTATACAATCAGGCAATGCCTATCCATTCTCGCCACTTTCCCCACGCCCTCGCCATCGCTAAAAAGGGCGGGTTAAAGGGAATTGATGCCCTAGCATGGGCAAGAACAGCATCCTTTTACCTCAATGTCAATAACGAGTTAGATTTAGAGACAGGTTCCAACAAAGCCACAGGACTCTTAGGCATCTGCGCTAGAGAAAACCTACCCATAACTGAATGGGATTGTGTCTACAAAGACCAACTACGACGAGTCAAAGCCATTGCCTCAGTTGTTGATAAATATCGCCAAATGTATCAATCCAATGCGAATTAGGGTTTGCTGCTGATCAAGTATGTAGTTTTTTGTGCTTCAAGTTGAAGTAACGCAGAGGGTTCATAGAACCATGAACCCTACACGGTAAACTCATTAACCTGTGGCAAAGCCGGGATATAAATTCATCCCACCATCTACATACAAGGTTGTACCATTTACATAATCAGAGTCATCAGACGCCAGCCAAACCGCCGCCTTACCAATATCATCTACTTCTCCAACGCGATTGGCAGGAATTAGTTCAAGTAATTGGGCTTCAGCTTCTGGGGTGTCCCAAGATGATTTGTTAATCGGTGTTTTAATCGCACCCGGAGCAATACTATTCACGCGAATTTTATGAGGTGCAAGTTCTTGGGCGATGGTTTTCATCATCATATTAATACCGCCTTTACTGGTAACATAGTTGACGTGACCTGCCCAAGGAATGAGTTGATGCACTGAACTCATACAAATAATTTTTCCCGCCGCGCAGGAAATTTGAGGTTGTACACCGCGTCGTAAAAATTCTTTGGCGGCTTCGCGAGCACATAGAAATTGACCCGTTAAATTTACGCTAAGAACTAGGTTCCAATCCTTTAAACTCATATCGAGGAAGGGTGAATCTTTTTGGATACCCGAATTGTTGACCAAGATATCAATTGTGCCAAATTCGTTCAAGACTTTAGAGAACATCGCCTTGACATCTGCTTCTTGGCTGACATCCGCTTGAATAGCTATCGCTTCCCCATGGGCAGATTTAATATCCTCGACAATTTTTTCAGCCGCTTCGCCATGGGAATGATAATTGATCGCAACAGTGGCACCCGCTTTGGCTAACTGACGCACTACACCTGCGCCAATCCCAGAACTTCCGCCTGTGACGAGGGCTTTTTGACCTTGAAGTAAATAGGGAGAATAGCTCATAATTTTTCGATAACTGTGAACATCAAAATTAACTCGTCTCTACTTGTCCTATTGAGGTTTACACCGAGAAGGAAAAGACTTAATCAAAATCGGGGGGTGGGAAAAGCAAGGAAAATTAACCACATCAGCCGGTGTCTGCTTTGAGGGATTGATATAGGGATCAACCACACCCGCAATTTGTAACGCGGCGGTCACCAGTTCAGAACAAAATAGAGCCGAAAGATCCAGCTTATTTCCTAACCCTAACCGATTCAAAAATATCATCCCTGCCTTGGCTGCCTGTAGAGTAGCAAAAGGTCGGCGTTCGTTATAGGTTTGTCTTAACCACATCTGCATTTTGAGTAACTGATCTGGGGCAATGGGTTCCTGTAAGGGTAGCCACCAAGCTTTGCCTTTATACATATCTAATCGTCGAGAGAGCACCATCTGTTTGCCAGTGGTACGCCGGAATGGATGCGGGTGCTGTTTATGTTTACGTCGGAATTGGTGGCTGTACCTACAGGAATTAAGGTGTTTGCTTGGACAGCAACTGTTTGGAAAAGTCGGCTTCATTTGGATACACCGATGCTGTTTGCCCTAGGGGGTGTGGTGATGTTTCTCCTCGGTGGTATTACGGGGGTGATGCTCGGTGTAATGCCCTTTGATATTCATGTCAACAACACTCATTTTATTGTTGGACATTTTCACTATATCGTCTACAACACAATTACGGTTGCTATTTTAGCCGCCATTTATTTCTGGTTCCCGAAAATGACGGGGCGGGCGTATAATGAGGGCTGGGGTAAGGTGCATTTTTGGCTCACCTTTATTGGGGCAAACCTAACCTTTTTTCCGATGCTGGCGGTGGGTTTACAGGGAATGGTGCGTCGGGTTTCGTCATATCCACCCCAGTATATGGGGGGAAATGTTTTAGCCAGCTTGGGTGCGTTTTTATTGGGGGTATCAACCCTGCCTTTTATTGCCAACATGGTGGCGTCTTGGTTATACGGGGTTAAAATTGGCAACAATCCTTGGCAGGCAACTGGACTGGAATGGACAGTTTCTTCACCGCCACCGAAGGAGAATTTTGAGGAAATTCCGACGGTAAGATTAGCACCCTACAGTTATGGTCAACCCACCTATTCGATGGTAGATTCGACTGATCCAGGGGCGATTGATAGACACCATAAATAGGTCGTCATTCATCATTCGTCATTTGTCATTTGTAAGGATTTAATTTGTTTTAACATTCTTATTTTAGAACCTACATTATTTATAGTTAGGTGCTTACTTAAATGATAAAATCTAGCCTAGAGAAGTTTATTCCGTCTCGTGAGTTAAAAAACCCTCACGCTAAAGTCGGTAATCCTGAAAAACTTGAGGATGAGCGAGGTAAAGTCCTGTTTGGCTTTACTCTATTCTTGCTGTCCGAAAGCATGATTTTCGCGAGTTTAATTGTCGCTTATGTGGGGCTGCGGGCTTTAACCGATGATTGGCGTCCTCCCGGTGTTTCCACACCTGAATTGTCGGGTTCGGTGATGATTCATTCAGTTGTGTTGGTTTCCAGTAGCTTAGTCATCTATTTAGCGGAACGGGCTTTGTCTCACCAAAAACTTGCCCAATTTCGCGGGTTATGGTTGACTACCTCTATCATGGGTGCTTACTTTTTAGTGGGTGAGGTTAAAGAGTGGCTGCACCTGGATTTTGGTCTAAATGCGGCGACATTAGGCGGAACGTTTTATGTGTTAACGGGATTCCATGGGTTGCATGTTTTCGTCGGTATTTTTCTGCAAATGCTGATGTTAGTTCGTTCATTTATTCCAGGAAATTATAACCGGGGTCACTTTGGCGTTACGGCGGTTTCGTTGTTCTGGCACGTTGTCGATGGGATTTGGGTGATTTTATTTCTACTTCTTTATGTTTGGTGAGTAGGAACTTATCTTGGTTCGAGAGTTTTGTCTAATTTGGCGGCTTTCTAGGCTACTTGTATTGATCCCCCCCAACCCCCCTTCAAAAGGGGGGAGCAAGATTTCCGAAAAAAAGGGGGGAGCAAGATTCCCGAAAAAGTTGAAAATATCTACTGATAGATAGAGGAATGATCAAGTTAATTTGTGTTGATATTTATCTAAAGGCTTTAGGCTTAATTATGATGATTGCCTAGTTAAGCTTTGGATGGAAATTAATTTAAGTAAAAACCTTAGCTTTGCCAAAAAAGTTGATTCGTGAGTAGAGATTCAGAGAGTAAGATTATGACTTATCCAATTCATCAAACAGTCATTCTTGGCGGTGGCTTTACGGGACTTTTTACCGCCCTGCATTTGGCTCATCACCATTATCCACGCAGTGTTATCCTGATTGATCGAGATGAACGCTTTTGTTTTAAGCCGTTGCTCTATGAATATTGCAGTGGCGAAATGGATGCTCAAAACGTTGTCCCCCGGTTTGATCAACTTCTACAGGATAGCGGTGTGGTTTTTGTTCAAGATACGGTACAAGACATAGATTTAACGCAACGGGAGGTAAAATTAGTCTCAGGCACAACCTATAATTACAGTAATTTAGTCTTGTCATTAGGGAGTGTGACGGGATATTTTGGTGTTGAAGGTGCTAAGGAAAATGCATTCCCCTTACGCACCCAACAGAATGCGATCGCGATCGATCAGCAACTCCGGGATTGTCTACAACGCGCGGTGCAAACTATCGATCCCTACATCCGCCGTCAACTGCTCACCGTCGCCGTGATTGGTGCTGGACCCTCTGGGGTGGAGATGGCTGCAACGTTAGCGGATTTACTCCCTCATTGGTATGAGGCGTTAGGGGGTACTCCAGAGGATATTCGTATCGTTTTAATTAATCATGGTTCGCAAATCCTCAAAGGTGACATTAATGATCCGTTACGGGAACCCACCTATCAGGAGTTGCAAAAACGCGCCGTACCTGTGGAATTGATTATGGAGGCGCAAGCGACAGCCATTCGCCCCGATGCAGTTGAGTATCAGAAAGATGATAAAACTCATACCTTACCCACATCAACTGCCATCTGGACAACAGGAACCAGTACTAATCCTTTAATTAAAGACCTACCGATTCCCAAAGATAAACGGGATCATCACGGGCGCCCCTACGTGACACCTACGCTGCAACTGTTGGATTTTCCAGAGGTTTTTGCGGGGGGCGATTGTGCGGCGATTCAGGACAATTCCTTACCCCCAACCGCCCAGGTAGCCTATCAACAAGGGAAAGCGATCGCGGATAATTTATTTGCCTTAGCGTTTGATCGTCAACTTCTACCAGCTCAGGTGAATATCCGAGGAACATTGCTCAAACTGGGTATCAATAACGGTGCGGCTAACTTGTTTGAAAAGTTTGAAGTCACCGGAGAAATGGGTCATTTAATTCGTCAAGGTACTTATCTGGAACTCTTGCCTACACCAGCTCGTAATTTAAAGATTACAGCACAATGGCTGCAAGATGAAATTTTCCATCGCTATCTCTATGATGGTAATCTGAATCGGGCAGTTAAGGTAGCGCAAGTGGTTGGCGGTGTTGCGGTTGGTGCGATTGCGGCGAAAAAATTAATTAACGCGATCGGCAATAATAAAGGTACATCTTAAGGAAAAAGGTGTAGGGGCGGGTTTCACTACTATGTTTTCGGTTGCACCCAGATTTGACTAAACCCGCCCCTCTCAAGTGCGATAATTATCTACCACATAACTAACGACAATCTCTCTCATTATGCTACAACATTTTGAGGATTACCTTCAGCAAATGCGACAATATTTTCAACCGTTGTATCTATAATCCGCTGGACGGCTTCCTTGGTATTAAAAGCACTATGAGGCGTAACAATCACATTCCGTAAGCGCAGTAAAATATGGTCAGCCAGTAAGGATTCTAAATCGTGCTGTTTGCGATAAACCGATCGCAACAGTTCGGCTTCCTCGCGCATTACAGGTTCTTCGGGTAGCACATCCAAACCCGCTGCAGCAACCTTACCCTCAGCCAATGCCTGCAATAGGGCATTGATATCTACTATAGATCCACGAGCGGTATTAATTAAAATAACACCATCTTTCATGCTATCAAATTGTTCAGTGGAAATGAGATGATGGGTTTTCGGATTCGCTGGAACATGTAAAGTGATAATATCGGCAGTGGATAAGACGTCTTTCATCTCGGCATACCGAAACCCCAGCCGCGATGCCAATTCTTCTTTTGGCTTCACATCAAACGCCACAACCTCCATGCGAAATCCCTTGGCAATTTCAATTACGCATTCTCCAATATTTCCTGTACCAACTACACCCAACGTTTTACCACGCAAGTCGAAGCCTTGAAGCCCTACCTGGGAAAAATCACCTTTGCGAGTGCGATCTGTTGACTCGATTAAATTATGGCTGAGAGCTAATAGCAGTGCAAAAACGTGTTCAGCTACGGTATTCTCACCATAGGTGGGTACGTTGCAGACTTTGATGCCATGTTCTTGGCAATAGTCAGTATCAATGTGGTCAAAGCCTGTTGATCGCGTGGCGATCATTTGCAGATTGTTGAATTGTTTTAAAACATCTGCGCTTAAATCTGAGTAGATAAACGTGGAAATAACATCGGCATCCGCATAGTGGCTGGCGTTGTCTGTAGTTAGTGACTGCTCCACACATTCAACGTGATGGACGGGACTCAGTTTTTCAAAGATATCGCGTTCCCAGGCTTCAACAGTGAAAACAATGATTTTCATAATTTTACCTTCTATTGCTTAAGTTTGCTTTTTTCGATTAATTCATGAAATATTGATGCTTTATTATCCTAAAGTTTTGGCTGTATTGTTTCTATCTCAGGGTATAAACTTCCCTAGAGCGTCGGTCAAGTATTATGAGAAACCGGGTTTATTGACCGATGTCCTAGCTGAAGAGGGCTGAAGCCCTCATTACGAAGCCAATCTATTGCATCAAATTAGCTGGTTCACGCCAGTAGTATGACGAAGGGCGGGTTTTGTTGAGAGGTTATCGGTGAGTATCAAAATTAAATGGCTAAACCCGCCCCTACCATTACTACTTTTTGTGACTGTTAAGCTGTCATGCATTTAAATTGGGTATTAGTAGCGAGCAAGATGCAAAGCCTGCGGCATGGCTTCGCTAAACGCACTACAAGGATTGCGCCATTATTGATATTAAAGTTTAAATACCGAACAGCTTAACTGGGGGTAGACAAACCGACACTCTCAGCGTCTGCTTGAGGTTTGAGCGGTAGCTCTACGGTAAAAGTAGCTCCCTTTCCGTCTCCATCACTTTCGCACCACACGGTTCCCCCATGGAGTTCAACTAAGTGACGCACAATTGCCAATCCTAGTCCTAATCCGCCATGGGAACGAGTTATTGAGCCTTCGGCTTGGCGAAAGCGGTCAAAAATGTAAGGCGCAATGTCAACAGACACCCCCTTACCTGTGTCTTGCACCCGAATTTGTACCGCATTTTCTAACCATTCCAAATAAATCTTGACTTGTCCGTGAGTTGGGGTAAACTTAATCGCATTCGACAAAAGATTCCAAACAATTTGCTGTAAGCGATCGCTATCCCCCTTAATCACAGTCTGACTCGGTTCTAAAAATGAGTCAATCTGAATGCTTTTGGCGTCAGCGGCGGGTTGTAAGGTATCAATTGCTGCGTTGATAATCTGCTGCAAGTCAACAGGGATAACAGTTAAGCGTAAGTTACCCCGAATAATCCGCGATACATCCAGCAAGTCATCAATAAGCTGGGCTTGAGACTTAGCATTGCGTTCAATTACTTCTAACGCCCGCTGTACTTTGTCTGGACTCAGTTGCTTTCTTCGCAAGAGTCCCGCCCATCCTAAAATCGCATTCAGGGGCGTTCTCAATTCATGGGATAGGGTGGCTAAAAATTCATCTTTTAAGCGATTCGCAGTTTCGGCTTCAGCCCGGGCGGCTTGTTCACTTTTGAGCAATTGAGTCCGTTCTGTTTCCGCTTGCTTGCGCTGGGTGACATCTTCAATCGCGCCCTCATAGTACATGACTTCGCCCTGAGAATTGCGAATAGCACGAGCATTGTAGCGTACCCAAATCATGGTATTATCACACCGACGCATCGGTATTTCCAAGTTTCGTACCACTCCTTCGCCGTCTATCTGACTCTGCCATAAGTTGTTGGTTTTGGTATCAAGAAGGTGCTTGGATATATTTGTGTCCAGCAAGGCTTGTACACTGGGATATCCTAACAGTTGCAACAGGGTTGGATTGGCTTCAATAATTTGACCCGTTGGTGTCATCCGGTAAAGTCCAATGGGTACGCTTTCAAAGAGTTGTTGATATCGTTGTTGCATCTCTTTGAAGGCTTGATGTTGCTTAGAGCGTTCCCAGGCTGCTCGCACGGCGGCGGCAAGACGAGTATAATGCTGAGGGGATTTAATAATATAATCGTCAAGTCCTGACTTCATCGCCTTAACAGCAATTTCTTCGTTTCCTGTCCCGGTAAACATGACTACAGGGCAATCTGGATACTGCTGCTTAACCTGGTTCAGTACGTTTAAACCATTGCTCCAACGCAAGCTATAATCAGTGACGACGATATCAAACTTTCGCTCGGCTAATACCTGTTGGAGTTGCTTGATATCGGTAATCTCTTTAGACTGTAATTGTTCAAACTCCTGCTCTAGTCGGCGTAGTGCTAACATACGATCGTCGGGGTTATCGTCAATTAGCAGGATTCTTACGGGATTGTCATTTGTCATTGTTCAGGGAATAGGGAACAGGGAACGGGGAACACCTCGGCTTCGCTCGGTGTGTCATAGGGAATAGGGAATAGAAATTTATAATTCAGACTAAAGGTTTTTCGTTGAACATTAACCAATATAGGTCAAGGGTACGAATCATTTCTAAAAAATCATGAAAGTTTACAGGTTTCACTAAATAAGAATTCGCGCCCCTATCATACGCTTTATTAATATCCGGCGTTTCTCTGGATGCCGTTAATACCACCACTAATAGACGTTTTAACCGAGATTGCTGTCGAATCCAAGCTAAAACTTCTAAACCGGATTTACGAGGTAGTTTTAAATCGAGTAAGATAAGAGTTGGAATAGGATGAGATTTTAGGTTATCATACGGTGCTTTGCGGTCTAGGTAACTGATTGCCTCCTCTCCATTTGTGACAACTTGCAATGAATGAGGTAAATCGAGGCGTTTAAATGCACGCTGAATTAAAAAAACGTCATTATCATCATCTTCAACGAGTAAAATATCAGCAGGTTTGCTACTCATAATCTTCTACATAAAAATTACTCCAAACCTCAAAGACTGAGGAGAACAGGTTTAGTCGCTTATCGGTTTACAGCTAAACCTGATCGGTAAAACTCGCCCCTATTCCATAATAGAGATGTCATTACACGTCTCTACTTTTTGCGCCTCAATCCAAAATCGGCTTCCCTGATGGAGTGATGATTCAACGCCCGAACGCCCTCCTAGACGTTCCATACCTTTGCGGACAAGGGCTAAACCAATACCACTACCGGGATAGTGTTCACGACCATGTAAGCGTTCAAATACCAGAAAAATCTTTTCTTGATATTCCGATTCAATGCCAATTCCATTATCCTCGATCCAGAGTCGTATCCATGTACTACCATTAACGTCTTTTCGTTCTTCTGCCCACACCTGTATCTGAGGCTGTACTGTTTCTGGGACAAACTTGATCGCATTAGCGATCAAATTTGATACAACTTGCATAAGTGTAGCACGATGACCCAAAACCTCTGGTAGAGGTATGACCCCTTTCTCGGCTACCTTAATTTGGGTATTTGTGTTTTTAATCAGTTCCTGGAGTTGGAAGAGGACTTCTGACATAATGGAGTCTAAACTAATTGGTTTTAGGGGAAAGTCTAGACGCCCTAAGCGACTATATTCTAGTAAATCTTGGATCATTTTATCCAAACGCTGGGCAGCCGTGGTAATCCGTTGAGTATAGTCTAAACCGATTGAATCTAATTGGGAACCGCAGTCTTCAACTAAGGCATTAGCAAACCCTTGCATTGCCCGTAATGGCGCTCTGAGATCGTGGGAAACGGTGTAGGAAAATGCTTCGAGTTCCGCATTGATGGCTTGCAATTCCTGAGTTCGTTCAGTGATCCGTTCTTCGAGTTCGGTGGTGTAGCGTTTAAGCTGCTGTTGTAATCGGGATTGAGCAATCGCGATCGCGAGTTGATTTGCTACCTCTTGGACAATGGTCTTATGTTCATTATCCAGGTCATTTTTCTCCCTGAACTCTAGGTTGAGTGTTCCGATTATTTCCGGCTTACTTCTAAGCGGAATAATAGAGAATGATGCCGCGTTCTGTGAGAGTAAAGCTTGGACAATGGGTCGTAATACCCTGACAATGTCTGATTGTTTGAGTTGATGGATTTTATGGTCAGCAAATTGAGCCAACTCTGAGGTAAACGGTTCGAGACTAATCGTTGTTCTAGCTAGGTTTTCCATCTCACCATTAGTGGCGAGCAGGGTGGCTTGCTGTGAGTCCCAATCAAACACCACGACACTCAGATGACGACACGATAGCAGGGATTTTAAACCTGTTAACGCCACTTGCGCGATCGCAGGCGGCGGTTGTTCGGCGAGAATGGCTTGGTCAAGGGTTTGTAAGGTTTGCAGGCGGTCAATCGTTTGTCGTAATTGAATTTCAAGCTGCTTGCGCTGAGTAATGTCAAACGTAAAGCCGAGGATTTGCACAATTTCTCCTAGCTCGTTCAACATCGGCACATACTTAATTACGGTGGTAAAGGGGTTAGTATTCGGTAACCGAATTGTGGCTTCTACCGTCTGGGGAGTGCGGGTTTCTATCACCCGCTTGAGTGTCGGTAAATACCATTCAGTAACTTCCGGCGACCAGATTTCTTCATCCCTGTGTCCCAGATAATCCGTTGATGATTTGCCTGTGCGATCAAGGGTTGTCGTATTCACAAAAACAAACCGTCGTTGAGCATCATAGATCACGAACATATCCGGACTATGATTGACCGCTAACCGGAATCGTTGTTCACTCTGACGCAGGGCTTTCTCGGTGCGTTTGTAGGCGCTAATATTATGATTAACTTCTAAGATGGCTAATGGGTTACCTTGATGATCTCGCTGTAATGTCCAACGACTCGCTACGGTAATTTGAGTTCCGTCCTGTGTGGTTTGAATTAACTCACCGGGCCAATATTCTTGATGCCATAATTGAGTCTTAATATCCCTTAATGCCTGGGGGAAAATCGTATGCAGCAATTGGTGAGCATTTTGCCCAATAGCATCCTGACTACTCCAGCCATACAAACGTTGCGCCCCCTGATTCCAATAGGTAATTTTGCCCTGCAAATCCAGCACCATAATCGCATCATTGGCTAAGTCAAGCAGTTGGGCTTGTTGGCGGAGCTTTTCTAGGGCTAATTTCTGGGCTGTAACATCCGTCTGTACTCCCAGAAAGTGAGTCAATGTTCCCTGGGAATTTCGCACGGGTGAAATATAGAGATCGTTCCAAAATACAGAACCATCTTTACGATAGTTCCGCAAGGTTACTTGACAGTCTTTTTTTGTTGCAATCGCCTGTCGTACTTCCTCAAGTTGGGCTTGATTGGAGTCATCTCCCTGCAAAAAGCGACAGTTACGACCGAGTAATTCTGAGGCGCTGTAACCGGTGAGTCGTTCAAACCCAGAATTGACAAAAATAATTGGGTTATCCGGTTGATGGGGATCACTAATTAAAATCCCATTGCTACTGGCATTAACCGCACTCTCCAATATTCGCAATCGTTCCGCTTGTTGACAACGGTCAATTGCTGCACCGAGAATATTGGCGATCGCTTGCAAAAAGTTAATGTCATCTTGGCTAAACTGGCGGGAATCTGTACTATGAATGCCCAAAATACCAAAGGGTTGACTATCGGGGTTGGGCATAGTATCCCAATGTTTAAGAGTCCCAGGCTTCGCCAACGAGAGTCCAGGAATAATCACACTCATCCCACTGACAACCCCATGATCCTCTAATAGAGGCGGAGCCGAAAATCGCGATTCTGTTCGCAAATCTTCGACCACGATTGGTTCTTGAGACAGGAGCGTATAGCCGGCTTGAGAATTGGTTTCCGTATCGACAGTAGCTTGACCGACTAAGCCAACCTGCCAACCTACACCCGCCCGCAACAATAAGGCTTTGCCATCAGGAAGTAATTCCAGGACTTTGGCATAGTCTACGTCGAGAGTTTTTGCCAAAAGAGTCACCGCACAATTCATTAACGAATCAATGTCAATCCCCCTTAAGGCATATTGACTAAACCGCACAATTGTTGTTTGCTGAGTGACCCTAGCTTGGAGGGTAGCGATCAGTTGTAGGTTCTGGGAAATGGTGATGGGTGGAGTCGCTTCTAGCCGAGAAGATTGAGACTTTAGCTGAGGCGCTAATGCAGAACGAACGGCTGTCACCAATTTTTTATAATGGGACGGCGATTTAATAATGTAGTCATCTATACCCGCTTTCATTGCCATTACAGCGAGTTCTACACTGTCTTGACTGGTGAACATAATAAATGGACAAGCGGGTTGCAGACGTTTAACCTGCTTAAAGACCGCTATACCAGTTGTCCAAGGAAGTTCATCGTCCGCGATCGCCATATCGAAATGACCGTCTAAGAGTACCTGATTTAGGTCTTTAGCATTGGTCGGCTGGGCGACATGCAGTGCGGAAAACTCTTGCTGCAATTGACGAATGATTAAGGCTCGTTCATCTGGGTCCTCATCAATGAGGAGCAGATGCACAGGAGTGTTAATCACAATTTGTCAAGTTTATTTAGAGTAGAGACGTACCATGGCACGTCTGGGAGCAGGAGAGATATATTATATATTACTTTAGAGGAACCCCGTTGCACAAAAATAAGTTTTTGCAATATGCCTGTAAAATAACCCATTTTTGACTACTTATAAATTTGGGCGGGTTTTGTTGTTCAGTTATCGGCTTGTTATTGAGTTTTAGTCCCTAAACCCGCCCCTACAATTGACAGACGTGCAATGGCATGGCTCTACTCCTGTGCATGTACAAAAAGGCATGATCTATCCCAAGTAGGAGAATTCCCCGGAAAACTTTGGGTAAACTGCACAGCAGACGAGTACCGCTACCCACACCAGTCAAAATTTCTTGTAATTTGAATTTTATAAATTATGACAATAACCACTTCAACACCCCAAGCGTCCTTCTCTCAACCGGACATTCCCGTTACCCAAGTCCGGCAAAATCAGGCTGCCGAACTCGACGCGATCGCCAAATATCGCCGTGCGGCTAACTACCTAGCAGCGACTCAAATTTATCTCAAAGATAATGTTCTCTTACGCGAACCCTTAAAACCGGAACACATCAAAGATCGGTTACTGGGTCACTGGGGGACTTGTCCCGGCATTAACCTAGTCTATGCCCATCTCAACCGCCTGATCCGGCGTTACGATGCCAACATGTTTCTGGTGACTGGACCCGGACATGGTGCGCCCGCGAACCTTGCCAATCTTTACCTAGAAGGATCGTTACGGGATTATTATCCTGACCTTAGCTTCGATGAAGCTGGAGTGCATCGGTTAGTCAAGCAATTTTCTTGGCCCGGTGGCTTTCCCTCTCACCTGTATCCGGGAATTCCTGGCACGATTCACGAAGGTGGGGAATTAGGCTATGCCTTGGCGACAGCGTTTGGGGCGGTAATGGATAACCCGGATCTAGTGGTAGCGTGTATCGTTGGCGATGGCGAATCAGAAACCGGACCCACCGCTACAGCATGGCATGGGACAAAATTCATTGATCCGGCTGAATCCGGGGCAGTTTTACCGATTTTGCATCTGAATGGGTACAAAATTGCCAGCCCGTCAATTTTTGGCACGATGAGTGATGAGGAATTGCTGCATCTGTTTACCGGATACGGCTACCAAGTGCGAATTGTCGAAGATGAGGACTTGGATGCTGATATGTATGCTTCAATGGATTGGGCATATCAAGAAATCTGTCGGATTCAACAAGCCGCCCGTTCCGGGAACCGTATCAGCAAACCCCGTTGGCCCCTCCTCATCTTGCGATCGCCAAAAGGATGGACAGGGATTAAAGAAGCCGACGGCGTACCGATTGAAGGGAATTTCCGGTCTCACCAAGTTCCGCTTAAAGGGGTTAAAAAGAATCCCGAACATCTAGAACTGCTAGAAAATTGGTTCCGTTCCTACCGTCCAGAGGAACTGTTTGACGAACAAGGACAACCCTTCCCCGACATTTTAGATCAATGTCCCCAAGGGGAACGGCGCATGGGCAGCAATCCCCACACCTTCGGCGGACGTATGCGTCAACCCTTAGAGTTACCGGATCTGTTTAACTATGCTGTCCCGGTAGAACATCCCGAAGCTGGCGAAGGGTGTAAACGCGGCGAGAGTAGCGTTAGTAATACCTATGAAGTGGGCAAATACCTGCGGGATGTGATTCAGCAAAATCCCAGCAACTTCCGGATTTTCTGTCCCGACGAACTCGAATCCAACCGCCTGTACAAAGTTCTCGATGTTACCCAGCGTAACTATCAGTGGCCCACCGGACCCTTTGATGGCGAGATTGGACCCGATGGGGGACGGATTATCGAATTACTGAGTGAACATACCTGTCAGGCATTCTTACAAGGGTATCTCCTCACCGGACGACATGGTTTATTCCCTTCCTACGAGGCATTTTTGGGCATTGTCACCACGATGATGGATCAATATGCCAAGTTCTTAAAATACTCCAAAGAATTTCCCTGGCGTCCCCCTGTATCCTCCCTGAATTACTTAGAAACCTCAACCCTGTGGCGACAGGAACATAATGGGTTTTCTCACCAAAATCCGGGCTTTATTAATAGTGTCTTGGATCAGCAGGCTGACTATGCGCGGGTGTATTTACCCCCCGATGCCAACTGTCTCCTCAGTACAATTGACCACTGCTTACAGAGTACAGGCTATGTCAACTTAGTCATCGCCAACAAAAATCCTCTGCCACAATGGTTGTCTATGGAAGACGCGATCGCCCATTGTCGGGCAGGGGGTTCAGTATGGCAATGGGCGAGTACCGATGATGGGGTTGATCCGGATGTAGTAATGGTAGGAATTGGCGATTGTCCCATGTTAGAAGTGATGGCAGCCGCGCAAATCCTCAGAAATGAATTACCGGAATTACGGATACGAGTGGTTAATGTGACAGATCTATTAATTCTGGAACAAAATTCCACTCATCCTCACGGGTTAGATGATGATATGTTTGCTGCCCTATTCACTCCCGATAAACCCGTAATTATCAACTTCCATGGTTATCCCTCGCTGATTAAACAAATGCTGTTTGGGCGTCCCACAATTGAGCGATTCCAAATTAATGGCTATCAGGAAGAAGGGACAACCACTACACCCTTTGATATGCAAGTCCGCAATGGTACGAGTCGGTATCATTTAATCATGCAAGCGATTCGTTTAGCCGCCCAGAAAAATTCTCGTGTATCCGCACGGGCAAATGATCGGGTGCGTCATTATGAATATGTGTTAGCGGCTCATGGGCAGTATATCTGTGAGACTGGCGAAGATCCAGACGAGATTACCAATTGGCAATGGTGTTAATTTGGTCATTCGTCATTTGTCATTGGTCATTGGTTAGGGAAAAGGCAACAGGGTTAAGGTTCGTTGGTAGGGGCTGGTTTCAACTTATGTTACAGCCCTCACCCCCAGCCCCTCTTCCAACCCCCCTCGTTCCCCCCTGCGAGGAGGGATGACTAAGGATGCTTCGCTTTTTTTGCACGGGAGAGGGGAGCAAAAGGGAAGCTGTGTAGCAATAGGCAATAGGCAATAGGGTTAATATTCGTCTGTAGGGGCGGGTTTCACTATTATCCTTTTTGGCGCACCTAGATTGGATTAAACCCGCCCCCGCCCCACCCTCCATTTAATTTGTTATCAGAATCACCGATGAAAGTTTTAGTATTAAACGCGGGTTCTAGTACCCAAAAAAGTTGTTTGTATGAGATTGGCGAATCTTTACCCAATTCTCCGCCAGAACCAATATGGGAAGCCAAGATTGAGTGGACTGGACAATCAGATACAGAATGTTTAAAGGTTAAAACGTCTCAAGGACGATCTATAGAGGAACGCCTACCCACCGATGATCGAATGAAGGCGATCGCTCAAATGCTGAATACTCTTTGGCGCGGTCAAACTCAAGTCATTTCCAAACTGAGTGACATTGATGTAGTCGGACATCGGGTGGTTCATGGCGGCGATAAATACCATCAACCAACTTTGATTAATGCTGAAGTGAAAAAGGCGATCGCGTCTCTGTCTCCCCTAGCACCATCCCACAATCCAGTCAATCTAGAAGGAATTGAGGCGATTGAGAATATTTTGCCTGATCTACCCCAATTCGCGGTATTTGATACCTCATTTCATTCCCAAATGCCTTTACCTGCTGCGATTTATCCAGGTCCCAAAGATTGGCTCGATCAAGGAATACGTCGTTATGGTTTTCATGGGATCAGTCATCACTATTGCCTGGAACGAGTTGCTCAGTTGTTGGAAAAAGAGGCTAAATCGTTACGAGTGATTACTTGTCATTTAGGCAATGGGTGTTCCTTAGCCGCCATCCGGGATGGTATCAGTATTAATACAACTATGGGTTATACACCTTTAGAAGGATTAATGATGGGTTCGCGTTCCGGTTCCATTGACCCTTCGATTTTGATTCAACTAATGCGACAAGGGTATGATGCGGATCAATTAGAGCATTTATTGAACAAAGAATCGGGATTAAAAGGGTTATCTGGCGTGAGTAGTGATATGCGCCAAATCAATGACGCGATCGCGGCGGGTAATGAACAGGCTAAACTCGCTTTGGACGTTTATATCCACCGTTTACGTTGCTATTTAGGAGCAATGCTAACCTCCTTGGGCGGATTAGATGTATTAGTCTTTGCAGGCGGGGTTGGCGAACATCAAGCCTCTGTGCGATTAGCTGCATCTGACGCCTTAGCATTTTTGGGACTTAAAATCGACTCAGACAAGAATGAAACCAATCCCGTAGATGCAGATATTTCCACAGAGGATTCAAGCGTGCGCGTGTTTGTGATTCATACCCAAGAAGATTGGGCGATCGCCCAGCTTGTAGTAAGGGCTTTAGCCCTAGATTCCCTTTAACATACGTCAACCCAACCCACAGCTTGTATTCGTCTCCTGTAGGGGCGCAAGGCTTGCCATTGGTGTCAACTTAAGCTCAACCCCTCACCCCTGACGAACCTCCCATTTCATAACTTCAACTCCTAATGTAAAGTTTTGTATCAATCTGGAATAGTCTCCCCTTAATCCTCGTTTCTAGTAATAACCGAGGGACAACCCGGTTAATCACTAAGTACAACGCGGCGGAAATCAATTGATCAGTCAAGCATTACTGACAGAGCAGTTTGAATTTCTCGGAAGCGGTACTCAATTCTGATGTTCTATTAAAGGAGTTTCAAGCTAATGGCTGTATCCACAGTTGTTTCTACATTCGAGCTTTTGGTTAAACCCCTAGTGCAGCCGGCTGCTGACATATTAGGGGCGGGTCGGACTATTATCCAGGGTTACTTTTTGACAATCTCTAATCTCAATAGCAGTAATCCTGTCCGACTGCGAGTCAATTTCACCGCTCAGTCTCCCAACCTAAACAGCCAACCGCTACTAGCATTTTTTGATGTCGGGGGTTCAAATCTTCCATTAATTCCAGGGTTTTCAAATGCAACGAACCAAACCTATTTTATATCAATTCCTCCACGCGACACAGGGTTATTTCTTTTACAACCCAATGTCACAGACCGAAATGTTGTTGCCGCCGCAGATACTGAAATACGTGGATTTGTAACGCTTTCCTTAGCTAATTTATTTGGTTCTAACTCCTTTGACTTGTTGCTGACTCCTCAGCAACGGGGAACATTCTTGCCGCAAAACTTTCCCGCAGACAACGTAGACTTTGACCAACTTGCTTATGCGCTGCCCACGGCTACAGGCGGTTCTAAAGTTACGCTCACTCAGTTTCAATTCCCAATTTTTCCGATACGGCAACTTTCGCCAGAAATCCTTGATCTTGACCCTGGCTTAGCCGAAATTATCCGAGAAAATCCTGATCGGCTTACTCTTAACCCCCCGAATCTGGGCAATGGAGTAATTTCCGAAACAACCGATAGCTTGCAACAGGTTTTAAGCACAATGGTGGAACGGATTAGTGACTTAGAAACTCAGGCTACAAACCGTTAATTTATCACAAATTAACCTGGCATTTAGTCTATGTCAACCTAGCTCTTGAACCAAAAGATAGTAGAGATGTAGCAGGCTACGTCTCTACTATCATACTCAAAAATTATTTCTCCCTCTCAAGCGTCGATTTAGCCACAGCGGTTAGCCATAGAGACGTGGCGGTTTTCTTTGTCTTTATCCCAAAGCAACATTAATTAATCATGAACGAGACATTTAAGTTTCAGCCCCTTTCCTTTAGCTGGGTGGCTATTCATCCAAATCCAAAAGGTGTTATTCAATTTATCGGCGGTGCTTTCTTTGGCAGTTTCCCGACGGTTTTTTATCGCTATTTATTAAAAGCGTTATTTGACGAAGGTTATACCATCATTGCTCTCCCCTTTCGGTTTACGTTTCGCCATTGGTCTGTTTCAATTAGTTTGTTACAAGAACAGAAAGTTCTGTCCCAGGAAATTTCTCAAATTGCTAAGAGACTCAACTACCCAACTGAAGTTTATCAAAATCTAGACAATTATTTTTGGATAGGTCACAGTTTAGGATGCAAGTATATCGCCCTTTTAGAGCTTTTAAGTGGCGACAGATGGCGAGATATTTTAAGGCAGTGTAATTCAAACGCGGACAGCCAGATTCGCCAAATTGAACAGGGTTTTATGGATAGTCCTGACTTACAACAGTCTATCAAAAATCAACCCTCTTTACTCCTCGCACCTGATATTAGTGATACGCAAAGTGCCATTCCTCAACCTTTGGCGTTCATCGCCAGTTTCCTTGATTCAATAAACCTGGGTGTAATTCCCATCAGGAAACAAACGTTATGCTACATTAGCAAAAGCCCACTGTTTAACTTAACAGGCATTATTTCGTTTGACAGGGATACAATTGCTGGAAGTGAGCAGGACAGATTTAAAGATGAGGAACAGAGAAGAAATAGTGATGTGCTGTGGCTGATCGAGTATTTGAAGCAGGGTAAGTTTTCCTTACTGCATCAGGAACTATCCGGTAAGCATTTAGCACCGCTGGGGATTCAATTTGGTAATTATGTTATTGGAGTAAATCCACTCAGTCAATTTATTCAAAGAATTCAAAATAGATCGCTGGAAAGAGTAGTTATCCAGTTTTTGGATAAACTCAGTATGCGGGTAAAACAACTGGATTAATGATCCGATTTTAGGTAGGGAGGCAATAAAACGTTGTACCCTACTTAGCTAATTCATGAAAATAGACTATTGTGTTATTGTCTATGGTCAATTAACGTTAAAATTATTAGACTTGATCCAGCGCTGACTTTAAAAAATAACTAAAAACCAAAATAATCTAGCCTACTGTTGGAACATAATTATAGTCATCTTTAGATGACTTGCGCTATAAGCCAAGAACTTTAGTTCTTGGCGATTGATGCTAGAATAGCTAGAATTTAAGGACAGTCGAGGCGGGTTTTACCAATAACATTGCTTCAGAAAACCCTTAACTTCACTCAACACGGCGTATCGATATGACAACCCAACTGAAAGCCCAAGCACTATCGCTGCTGCGCCAAGCTCTTAACAACCCAACCGCTCAATTTCGGGATGGACAATGGGAAGCCATCGCTAGCATAATTTTAGCGCGATCGCGGCTTCTGGTTGTACAACGCACAGGCTGGGGGAAAAGCATTGTCTACTTTCTCGCTACTCGCTTGCTGCGGAATAGTGGTGCAGGTTCCACTCTCCTCATTTCACCCCTCCTGGCTTTGATGCGAAATCAAATTGTCGCTGCTAAACGGATTAATATTAACGCCGCCACGATTAACTCCAGTAATCCCGAAGAGTGGGAACAGATTAACGCTCAATTACAAGCAGGAATCATTGATATTCTGCTCATTTCTCCCGAACGACTCGCCAATGAAGACTTTCGCCAAAAAATTCTGTTACCCACCTCCCAACGAATTGGTTTATTTGTTGTCGATGAAGCCCATTGTATCTCCGACTGGGGACATGATTTTCGCCCCGACTATCGGCGCATTGTCCGTGTTTTGCAAGCGCTTCCTCAAACCATTCCCGCCCTCGCTACAACCGCCACGGCAAATAACCGCGTTGTTAACGATATTATTACGCAACTGGGTGCCAATTTGCGGGTATCCAGAGGTACTCTCACCCGAAAAAGCTTACAATTACAAACCATTAAATTACCGAGTCCCGCCGCCCGCATGGCGTGGTTAGCTGAACAGCTGCCAAATTTACCCGGAAGTGGGATTATTTACGCATTAACTATCAAAGATACGGAACGAGTTGCCCATTGGTTAAATCAGCAAGGGATTCATGCTCAAGCCTACCATGCGGCTCTAACCCATGAACAGCGTTTAACCTTAGAAGACCAACTAATTAACAATCAAATTAAAGCTTTAGTCGCGACAACGGCTTTAGGAATGGGATTTGATAAGCCGGATTTAGGATTTGTTATCCACTACCAGCGTCCGGGTTCTGTTGTTCATTATTACCAACAAGTCGGACGAGCGGGGAGAGCGGTAGAGCAAGCTTATGGGATTCTGCTCAGTGGGGATGAAGATCAGGAAATAACTGATTATTTTATTCAAACTGCCTTTCCACCAGAGGCTCATGTTCAGGATGTTTTAAATGCGTTAGAACAAGCCGAAGATGGATTGTCGGTTCCCCAAATCGAGCAGCATCTCAATCTCTCGAATGGGCAAATTAAGAAGGTATTGAAACTGTTATCCCTAGAGTCTCCTGCACCTATAACTAAGCAAGGCTCTAAATGGTATGCGACGCCCGTATTTTATCAACCGGATACAGAGAAAATTGAACGGTTAACCCAAATTCGTCGCCAAGAACAAACTCGCATGTTTGACTATATGAACAGTCGAGAATGCTTGATGACATTTCTCGCCAGAGAATTAGATGATCCGCAGCCAACGCCTTGCGGAAAATGTGCGGTATGCTTGGGTAGACCGTTATTACCCGAAACCTATTCACTAAACCGAGTAAATCAAGCGATTCAGTATCTCCGTCGCAGTGACCAAATTATCGAACCTCGTAAACAATGGGCATCTAAAGCGCTCCCTAGTTATGGGTTTTCTGGGAAAATTCGTGACAATTTACGCGCTGAACCCGGACGAGCATTATCACTTTGGGGTGATGCGGGTTGGGGAGAATTAGTTAAACAAGGGAAATACGATAATCATGATTTGGATGACGCCTTGGTGCAGGGTGCATTTGAGATGATTCAACGTTGGCACCCCCAGCCTTTTCCCACTTGGGTAACTTGTGTTCCTTCCTTACATCATCCCCAACTTGTCCCCAATTTTGCCCAACGACTTGCCCATCAATTACAATTACCCTTTCAGCCAATTGTGCAGAAAGTTCGCCATACTCAGCACCAAAAACAGATGGGGAATAGTTACCAACAAGCCCATAATCTCGATGGTGTGTTTGACGTGAATTCTTGGCAAGGGATGAAGGGGGCAGTATTCTTAATTGATGATATGGTAGACTCACGTTGGACATTCACTGTCATTGCTGCACTGTTACGTCGGGCTGGAAGTGGTCCAGTTTTTCCGTTAGCATTGGCACTTAATTCGTTAGCGTAAGCCAATTAGAAGATTATGGATTACCATCTGCTGTCACCCAATACTCAAGCCATTTTATTATTGTGTGCCAGCTTTGGACAAAATCGTCAAACTGAGCCTAAACCCTTAACCCTGAGCGAGTATAATACGGTTGCAATTTGGTTGGTAGAAAATGACATAATTCCGGAGAATTTGCTTGATCAAACCCTGAAAAATCGCTTATCTCAAATTACCATTGGTAAGCTGGATTCTCATCGTTTAATCACGTTACTTGAGCGCGGTGTTATGCTCAGTTTGGCGGTGGAAAAGTGGACGAATCAGGGGTTATGGATAGTGGGACGAGGTGACGCAGATTATCCTCAATGTTTGAAGCAGAGATTGAAACATAATGCACCCGCGATTCTCTATGGAATTGGTAAGAGAGAATTGCTTTCTCAAGCTGGGTTGGCTATCGTTGGTTCTCGTGAAGTTGATCAAGAAGGACTTAATTATACCGAAAGAGTTGTCCAGATATGCGCTGAACAAGGAATCAATGTGATTTCTGGTGGGGCGCGTGGAGTAGATCAAGCTTCAATGTTAGGTATATTAGCAGCAGGTGGGAATGCTGTGGGTGTACTTGCTGATAGTTTAACGAAGGCGGCTGTGGCGAGTAAGTATCGTGCTGGAATTAAAGAAGGTAGACTGACATTAGTGTCTGCGTATGACCCCGATGCTAGTTTCAGCGCGGGTAATGCTATGGGGCGAAACAAGTATATTTATGCGTTAGCGGATTATGCGTTAGTGATTAGTTCTGCTGTTGGTAAAGGTGGAACCTGGGCGGGGGCGACTGAAGTGTTGAGAAAGGTACAAGATGTCCCGGTTTTTGTGCGGATGCAGGGAACTGTACCTGAAGGAAATCAGAAATTGCTGGAAAAGGGAGGAATCGTTTTTCCAGAAATCCCTTGGAATAAGCCATTGCGTACACTTTTAGATGCAGCTATAGCTGAGGTTGAAGAAAGCAAAGTTGATGGGGAAGTAATAGAGTCTGAGAAATCCTCAGCCGGAGATGATTTAGGCGGGGATAAAACGATTTATATTAATTTACCCGCTAAAGATATTTATGAAGCGGTTTTACCTTTTATCCTCAACCAGTTAGAGCAACCTCAAGATGCGAAATCTCTGGCTGAATCGTTGCAGGTACGAAAAGGACAGATGGAGGATTGGTTAAAACGAGCGGTGCAAGAGGGGAAAGTGATTAAGCAGAAGAATCCGGTGATGTATGTAGTGAATAAAGAATTTAATTTATTGTCTTTGCTGGAAAAGGAGGATTCTGGATAAGGCGAATGTGAGACGCCCGCCCGGAGCCCGGAGTTCAAACTCCGGGCTAATAGCTTAAGTCCATTAAAATGGACTAGAACTCTTATCCAGTCGTCTTTATCCGAATTTCGCGTTTGTCTTTGGGGTTTTAACCCAAGGCTGTTTAATGGGAGTGGTGTAAGATTTAAGTATAAGGGCGGGTTTTGTTGTTCCGTTATCGGTGACAAGTAGTTTTAGTGGCTAAACCCGCCCCTACAATTGACTGATTACGTCTTGTAGCTGTTAACTGTGATTCCTAGATTGACGCTATAGGGTGGCTAGGCAAGTGACTGAGATTTTGTAGAGGGCTAATGGCTGAGTTTATTTGAATTGGCAAAGGTTTTCAAGTAAAATATTTTATATAAATTATTCATTTCGGGCTATTTATGCATATTGATGAATTACGTATTCAAAACTTTAGATGTTTTCAAGAGATACATTTTAAGTTTCCACCTGATAATACAGCTATACTTATTGGAGTAAATGGTTCAGGCAAGTCAGCTATATTGGATTGCATCGCTGCTCTTTTGATTCAACTAGAAATACGAATACTTAAAATTGAACTCACTGATCTTTTTGAATCTGATACTGTTTCCAAAAAAATCAATGAAACTTTCAAAATAGATGATATTAAGCTGGAAGCCAAAGAATCTTATGCATCCGTTACAATCTCATTAGAGTCTAGCAATAAAATATGTTGGAAAATCCAAAAAAATATCAATAAACAAGAAGTTTCAGGCAACTATGATCAAGTCAATCATTATATTGAATATTTGCGCCAACAATTACAACAAGAAAATCAATCTATAAATTTACCTTTACTAATATATTACAGAACTCGTCGAATGGTTTTAGGCACTCAAACCATTGACTTAGATGATTTAGATATCACAATCATTCAATGCAGAATTAATCAATTGAATGCTTACAGGGGAGCATTTAATCCCGAAATAAATAACTTTCAAGATTTTTTAATATGGTTTAGACAAGAAGAGGATTACGAGAATGAAATTCGCTTGCGCCAAGATAATGCATATAGAAATCCCAACTTAGAGGTCATCAGAAAGGCAATAGAAGTATTTTTAGCAGAGTTTCCCGATAGCGATTTTCATAACCTGCGGGTAGTTAGATCAAAATCCCAAAGAAATCTTGATTTTACTCGCAACCCTGCCCCCCCTTCCTTAACAATCACCAAAAATAATCAAGACTTCAAGTTAGAGCAACTCTCAGATGGACAAAAGATGCTGTTAATGTTGGTGACTGACTTGGCGAGGCGATTGGCAATTGCTAATCCTGGTTTGGGAGTTAATGCGTTAGAAGGCGAAGGTATTGTTTTAATTGACGAAATTGATTTACATTTGCATCCCCAATGGCAAAGAATAGTGATTCCCAGCCTGACCCGTACTTTTCCGAATTGTCAGTTTATTGTGACAACTCATTCGCCTCAAGTTCTGAGTAACGTCAAACGAGAAAATGTATTTATTTTAGAAGACTTTCAACTTGTTGAAGTAACGCCTCATACCTATGGTAGAGATAGCAATTCAATTTTATATGAATTGATGGGGGTGAAAGAACGCCCCAATCAAGTGCAGGAAAAAATCAATGCTTGTTTTGCTTTGATCGATGAAGAGAAAATAGAGGATGCTAAAATAAAACTGCAAGAACTCGCTGAGTTACTGGGTGAAAATGACCCGGAAGTTATTCGGGGTCAAACACTGATTAGTTTTTTAACCGAATAACGTGAAGCATATTGTCAAAGGCAACGAACCCCGCTCATTAGTAGAACACCGTTCACAGCCTTACGCTGATTATGATAACTATCCACAAAAAGATGATTTACGCCAATTGTTGTTGATTGAGCAAGGATATATTTGTTGTTACTGTATGCAACGCATAGCCCGCGATACTATGAAGATTGAGCATTGGCAACCCCAGAGTATTTATCCCAATTTACAATTAGATTACAGAAATTTACTTGGTGCTTGTCACGGTAATCAAGGTCAACCTCAACGTTTACAACACTGTGATACGAGAAAGGGTGAAACAGAAATTACGATTAATCCGGCTGACGCGAGTAAGAACTGTGAGAACTTCATCAAATACAGCAGTAGTGGTCAAATCTACTCTGATGATGAAACGATTAATAACGAATTAAACGAGGTTTTGAATCTCAATTTAGAAACCTTGACTAGAAATCGCAAAGCGGCTATGGATGCTGTGATTGAGGGCTTGCGTAAAAAATATCCATCTAAGTCTTGGACGGTTGGTATTTTAAGTAAGGAAATTGCTAAATTTGACAATGTGACTCAAACAGCTAAATATCGACCTTATTGTAAATTTGTTGTTTGTCTCTTAAATAAAAAATTATCCGTGGCGAAGAATCAAGCCAAAAGCCAAGGGTAAAATAATATAGCAGTTTGCTCTGCTATGCGGTACATTGTCGATCCCCCTAAATCCCCGTGCAATAAAAGCGAAGCATCCTCTGCTTTCAAGAGAGTCAAGTAGGTTGGGAAAATGCACAATACGACTGGGAAGCATGTATTGAACATCGGGAGATCCCCCCTAGCACCCCTTAAAAAGGGGGGAACAGGAATCCGCCTCAATTGGATAGTCGATGAAATAAGCTCAATCGTCGGATATCCGTACTTAATGTCGTAGTATTCCTACAATTTGTCGAAGTAACACGCCAAAACTAGGGGTAAACCACACCGGAAACTTACGGATAAATTTGCCAAGATTAAATTGGGAGTAGAACAAGCTTTTTAGCAGAAGTCTCGAAACCGAGTTAATCAAAGCGATGAGGAATAACTATGTCTGAATCTACTAAAGAACGCATCACCACTGATTTTCAGAAAGCTAAGTCCCTAGAAAGGGAACGTGCAGAACGAATTCAAGAAATTGTTCAAGAGGCTTTCTCGAAAAGTTTTGCGGAAGTGAAAGACGGAACGGGTGAAATTCGCGGGATTATTCAAGAAAATTTATCGGAGATTTTGGCAAGGGCAGATAAACTAGAGAACGAAAACGGGGAAGCCACGCCAAAAACCCCTGGGCTTCGTTCTAAATCTATGGTTATCGCCGTCTCCAAAGTGCTTAAAAGTCGCCTGTTTCCCTATTTGCGCCAAGCTTATACGGATTTGCGGCATCACTATGCTACGATGAATAGCCACGAGGTCAACCCTGATAGTAAGGGGACTGAAATTGAGCGCAGTCGTTATGAGCGGTTGAAGCAGCGCCTAGAAAATTTTGCCGCTTGGTACAATCAGTTAAAAGCACAATCTCAAACGGTAGAACCTACTGTTGTAGAACACAAGCAAGCTGAGGTTGAGAATAAGATGGGTGAAGCGGGTGCAACCGTTGCTCAACGGGAACAACAGGTTAAGCAAGAGTTTAAGCAATGGCTGCAAAGTTTGTAGTAAGGGCTTTAGCCTGTAAAATAGCTCACAAGCCCTGAGGAAAAACTGGGCAGCTAAAGCCCTGAACTAAAGTTCGGGCTAAAAGCTAAAACCCGTTAAAACGGGTTGTAATACTTACTTAGTCAGCTCGATTCTTACTTGAGCTTGGGTTCCGGAAATTTATTTCCTGACGTCTAAGCTAAAGCCCTGAACTAAAGTACTCGAAGAGAAGCCGCTCCGCGTCTACGGGCTAAAAGCTAAAACCCGTTTTAACGGGTTGTAATACTTACTCAGTCAGCTCGATTCTTACTTGAGCTTGAGTTCCGGAAATTTATTTCCTGACGTCTAAGAGCTAAAGCTTACTTAGTCAGCTCGATTCTTACTTGAGCTTGGGTTCCGGAAATTGATTTCCTGGCGTCTAAGTTGCTAACATTCTGCTTAAGGAGCGTGACATTCGATTTAAGCTAAATGACATCAGTAAGTATAACGTTGTGAGTATATCAAATCAATCTTGGTTGACTCTTCTGCAAGATTATCGTACTATTGCCGTGATTCGGGCGTCTGACCAATCTGTAGGACGTCAAATGGCGCAGGCGGTAGCCGCCGGGGGAATAAAGTTAATTGAGATTACCTGGAATACAGACGCGGCTGCTGATTTAATTCGTCATCTGCGTCAAGCGTTACCAGACTGTACGATTGGTACAGGAACATTACTAAACTTGGAACAGGTAAAACAGGCTATTGAGGCGGGGGCTGAGTTTCTGTTTACCCCTCATACCAATATCACTCTAATTAATACGGCTGTTAATGCGGGAGTTCCTATTATTCCTGGCGCACTTTCTCCCAGTGAAATTGTGACGGCTTGGGATGCGGGGGCAAGTTGCGTTAAGGTGTTTCCGATTCAGGCAGTAGGCGGTGTCAGTTATATTAAAGCCTTACAAGGACCTTTGGGTCATATTCCCCTGATTCCTACAGGCGGCGTCACCTTCGCCAATGCTAAAGACTTTATCACAGCCGGTGCGATCGCGGTCGGATTGGCGGGAGACTTGTTCCCCACATCTCTCATCGCGTCTGGGGATTGGCACGGAATTACCCAACGGGCGAAAAAACTTCGATCCCAATTCAGCGGTGATCCATAAAATAGAAATAAGAGGATCATTGTGTCATCTCCCCAGTTTCCATGAAAAGCATCAAATTTGCCCCTTGGGGACGCCGTTTTGCAACTTTCCTAGTCGGCGTCGCCTTAGCTACAACTATGTTTGGGTTTGAGACACCTGTCGCCCATCCCACACCCCACACTGAACAGATTGCCAGCAAAATGGCGGCGCTGCAAAATACGAATCAGCGCTGGATTGAAATTAATCTCAGCAATCAACGGTTAATTGCTTGGGAAGGAGGGGAACAAGTCTATGCGGTGATTGTCTCCACCGGGAAACAGGCTACACCTACCCGTACAGGTGTCTTTAACATTCAAACCAAGCTGCGGCGCGATCGCATGCGGGGTCCGGGTTATGATATCTCTAATGTGCCGTATACCATGTATTACCAAGGTGGCTATGCGATTCATGGAGCTTATTGGCACAATAACTTTGGCACTCGGATGAGTCATGGTTGTGTGAATGTAGCAGTTGATCACGCCGAGTGGTTATATAATTGGGCATCTGTGGGAACGCCAGTGGTGATTCATCAGTGATAAGCGGTTCGGCATTTAAACCTTAATGTCAATAATGGCTTGTATGTAGTGCGAGCATCTTGCTCGCTACTATAGCGCTTCGCGCTGGTCTAGTTACACTTTGTTTGTACGAACATCTCATCTGGACTCAGTTTCAGGTACGGGAGTTGTAAATACACGCCTAGCGATTTGCTACTAAGCATCTTGCTCGCTACTAAGCATCTTGCTCGCTACTAACACCCAATTTAAATGCATGACAGCTTATCATGTCTAGTTGAATACTTATCCTATTGGTGAAGACAAGGCAGAAGGCAAGAAATAATAATAGTGAAACCCCTCAGATAATCAGGGCGGGTTTTGAATAAAGATTATCATCAATAGCGAAACGTAATTTCCTAAACCCGCCCCTACAAATTCACGCGCCATGTTCTTGAAGGAAGTGAAGAATCGCAACTTCCCTCATCAACAATCAACACGTTATTTTCGATTTCCGCCCTCACCTCAGCACTCACTTGACCCTCACTATTGAGACAATCAACAAGAAACTGATTTGCCTGATAATATTGCTGTAATCGTTGCCATTGGTCTTGACTAAACTGCCAATCTTGCCCAATAGCGCGATACTCAATAATAATAGCACGAAACTGTTGCAGCCAAGCTTCACCGTTAACTTGCCACCAAGCTTGTAACCCTTCTTTTCCTTGGGCGGGATCAGGAAGTTGAGCTTTAATTTGCTGGAGAGACTGCTGAAATGCTTTGTCCAACTGAAAGGTTCGCTCAAAATCTAAGGCAAATTCTAGGTTAAGAATCTGTTTAACAGTAGGCTTCTTGATTAGTATCTCAGTTAAATCAAATGCCCGTGCTAGGGTTAAATCTAAGGCTAAATCGTTGGGTAATTCCTGGGCTAGCTTGGCATCAAGAGACACCGCTAAGTTTAAATCCCGATCCTGAAATAATGTCCAGTAAAAGGCTCGTAATGCAGCAGGGTGGCAATCCAGTTTTAGCTGATTGACTTTCTGATCAATGGTGTCAATAAAAGCCTTCATTTGCCGATCGTCCTTAACTAACTTATCAATTTCCTCCTTGATTAGCTGGAGTAATAGATCCGCCGTAGGTAACAGACTCACAGTGAGCAAAAAGACTTCCTTCCATTGGGAATCAGTGATATGAGTCGCTAACTGTTGCAGTGCCTCTGTGCTTTGAGTTGCGACAATTTTTCGGGCGGTTAGATATTCCTGAAACGTGAGATGAGAAAAGGAATAAATATCTCGCGCCCGTTCCACGAGTAATCCATGCTGTAACTCAATGGCTTTGAGAACGCCTTCACTGGTTAACCACAGGGTTTCTAAATCCTGACTCCCATTGGGTAAATTATGGAGATAGTCAGAAATAATCGGCAGAACTTCACTTTTTTCAAAAAAGTAGTTCCCCTGTGCAAACATCGTCGCTGCGATTTGACTCAGGAGTTTTATCTTATCAGGAAGCTGTAAGTTGCGATAGGTTTGATCCCGTTGAATTCCTCTGGCTTTATCCCAGCGCACTAACAAAATATCTAATCCCGCCTGATAGAGTTTGGCGCGTTTGCTGGGAAAGGTTGCCCGTTCCTGAAATACGGAACAGACTAAACTAAGTAAAATTGGGGTGACGACGAGTTCTCGAATCGGTTGGTTTTCCGGACGGTGTAATTGTTCCAGAAATTGAGTGGCTTTGGCTAATCCGACGCGCTGATAATTTTTGTTGGTGGCGGTAAACCATTTTTTGGCAAAGGTTTCAATTTGATGGGTGTCAAAATCGGCTAACTCGACATAAGTAAAGCCGCGAAAGTGGTATTGTTGGGCGGCGATGCGACTGGTAATAATAATCTGATTTTGGTAATACTCATCTGCAAAGAGTTGTATCTGTTGCAGCAATTCTGGGGTATCGGCTTTGGATACTTCATCTAAACCGTCGAGTAATAGTAGGACTTTTCCGTGTTGAAGTAAGAGTTCTATCTGTTCTGGAGAAATGCCAAAAGTTTTCCACTTCGTACTCAGATAATTGAGGAAACTGAAATTACCAGTAGTTCGGGCTTGTTTGGTAAATTGTCTCAGGGAGATAAAGACGGGAATACAGTCTGGTTTAAAATGACCTGCATTGCATTGAAGGGCAAGATATTGTAAGAACGTGGTTTTGCCTGCACCCGGTTTACCGAGAAGGGTGAGTTTAGAATGCATCATCACCGCCTCCATTCCCGGAATGGCGGGTTGATTCAGTTGAGTTAAGCGAACGCGATCGCCTGTTTTGGGCTGAGAACCCTGTAAGTCAGACACCTCAAGCCATCGCTGATGGGTGAGGTGGGGTAAGATTTTGACGTGGGTATAGAGGTGATCCAGGAGTAGAGGCTGGGTGACATCAAAGGAGGATTGCAGGATACCCGCTTGAACCTGGATGTGATCCTGAAGTTGCGATCGCATTAGTTGCACCCAAGCGTCAATTTGGCTGGGTGTATTGCTTTCTGGGGTTGGGGTTGAGAGTACAGAGGTTGGCGGAAAATCGGCTATATCTTGCCAATCCAGATCTAATTGAAAACAGATATCAATAAAATAGGCTCGATCAATCGGTTTCCCGCGAAAAAACTTCCAAACCGAGTGGCGGGTTTCTAAACCCACCTGGGCGGCGAGGTATTCTTGAGTCCATCCCTTGCGTTCAAAGGCTTGTTTTGCCTGAGTGATACCGATAGTGGATGCTTTTAGCGATCGCTTAGCCATTGCTGCTGTTACCTACTACTGACAACTGGGGGCTTTTTTCTCAGTATTCCCGTTCCCGTTGTCTGTGTATCGCCTCAGCCAGCCCTCACCCCCAACCCCTCTGCCAATTTTGTAGCAATATTACAACATCAATACACAGAATAAAAAAACTTTTATCTCAAAAAAAGAGACCAGTGGGAAATACTTTGATCAAAAAAACGTAGGGTGGTTTAGGCGGAGTTTTAACTGAAGCGATAACTATTCAATGAGTTATCCGCCGTAACCCACCCCTATTAATGCTGAGAATGTATTATTGAATCTAGGTAGGGTTTATATCAGTTGAGAATTGGACATAAACGTCGCATTTATTTAAATAATATATGCCGTTCGTAGGGGCGCAAAGACTTGCGCCCTTTATAAAATTTAAGCCCCGCCTAACCCACCCGACGTGACTATGTGACAAAGACCTAATTTTCAGCCTCTCGCCGCCAAAAATTAACCCGCAAACCATCGCGGGGATGGGGTGTCGGTACTGCAACCATGTCCAGATTCTGTTCCGGAAGCAGTTCCCACTGATAATCGCGCACTAACAATGCGGTAAATAACTTCATCTCCAATTTGGCAAACTCTCGTCCCAAACATTCGCGCACCCCACCGCCAAAGGGAACATAACTAAAGGGTTTGGATTTATCCTCCACCCGTTCTGGATTAAACCGTTCTGGGTCAAATTGTTCTGGTTGCGTATAAATATCACTATCGTGATGAGTTCTGCTAATTTGATATTGAACTGACCATCCTTTTGGTAATTGATAACCATTTAACTCGCACGATTGAATCACTTCCCGAAACCCACCACCAACAGGGGGAATCAGACGCATGACTTCCTTGAGGACTTGTTCAAGATACGTCATCTGCTTTAAATCCTCCATCGTCCATGGACTTTGCAGATTCAGTTGCTGTTGTTCGGCGCGGATGGCGGCTAAAATATCGGGATGCTGGGCTAAGAGAAGACAAGTAGATGCCAGTGCCGATGTTAACGTTTCATGACCCGCAAAGAGCAACAGTAAAATTTGGTCTTTGAGTTCCTCTAAACTCAGACGATTACCCTGTTCATCCCGTGCTTGCAACAGCAGTCCCAATGCATCTTGACCAGGGTCGCTGGATTGTTGGCGTTGGCGTATAATCTGCTCAATCTGGTTCAGTAGTTGCTTGCGGCAATGCAACGCACGACCAAATTTCGTCCACGGTAAGGGTAAGGCAATACTAAACAATCCCTGACACCACTCTTCAAACCATTTGCCCATCAGCGTTTCTGAGGCGGAATCTACGCCAACCAGCAATTTGCAGGCGATGTCAAAGGTGAGATTTCTCAGTTCTGGATACCATGTAAATGTACCCAGACGCTCCCATTTGTGTAGATAACCTTGGGCAATCTCTGCCATATCGGTCAAATACCCTGCTAATGCCCTAGGTTGAAAGGCTTGGGAGAGGATTTTGCGTCGTTGAAGATGGTTCAAACCGCCCTGTACCGCTAGAGACGCAGGTCCCAAGAGTATTTTTGTGCTGGGGGGGAAGGTGCTGGTAAAGTACTGGTTCTCATGAGTGAGGACGAAGCGGTTCGCCTCGGAACCACTAATCATCACCGTGGGACGTCCAAATAACTTTGTCTTGAATATTGACCCGTACTTTTGATGACGCTTCTGGGCAAAGTCGGGATCACGGAAAAACTGGATGGTTTCCCCAATCAACGGTAAACCGAAATCACCGGGAGGTAAGGGTCGGGATTTTAGTTCGTCAGTGGTCGTCATCGCCTATCAATATTAAAAGAATAATTTCATTGTGTTAAGTTTATTTTAAATTTGCAACGTTTACGTCTGGAGATAAAGGAACCCCGTCGCATCGGTAGGGGCACTGCACTGCCGTGTCCCTACTGTTTCCCTATCGACAAACCGATACGGCAAGTGCTATTAAGGACATGCAGCCGCCTTGTCGGATACTTGGTTCATGGTTAACAGTTTTGGCAGGTTGAAAAAAGCTAGTCTGACGTTTGAACAACTAGAACGTTGTTTATTAAGAAAGTCTAAAAATCAGGAGGCTTAAGTCTAGCGCAATCTTAAAAAAATCATGGATTTATTGGTTTACAAATCTCCCATTCGAGATAGTATAGTAGGTGTGACGGGAGGAAAAAGTATTTCTTAGATTCTTAGGACTCCCCTAGACATGAATCCTTGATCTATACTGCATTGGGAGGAACGGTCTGCTTGTTGATCATTTGGTTAATCATCCTAGGGAATTAGGAGGATCAGATGTTAGTATTCCCATTAGGAGATTTTTTGCTTTCCCCGCCCACTTTATACTGGGAGTCGATACTATTGGCAGCGATGAAACGGTAATCAGAACAGACGATAGGTTAGGACAAAGGACAGGAAAATATGCCTTGGACTTCGCTTAAGACCACAGATTATAAACAACCGGAGATAGGATTTATCTCGGTGACGACTTAAAGAGAAAATCAGTCGCTTTAGCCGGGAAACCTGCCCGATTTATACACGAGCGAGTAATAACAAGAACAACCTCAATAGTGGGTGTGAGGACTGTAATCAATACGCATGACGAGACTTACTGCAACTAACATGATCAAAGTCACGAACCATCAGGAACTCGAAGAATTAATTAAACGGGTTAAAAACGCTCAAACCCAATACGCTGGTTATACGCAAGAGCAGGTCGATGCCATCTTTAAAAAAGCGGCACTCGCAGCTAATGCAGCCCGTATTCCTCTGGCAAAATTAGCCGTTAGTGAAACGGCAATGGGAGTGGTTGAGGACAAGGTGATTAAAAACCACTTTGCCTCGGAAATGATCTACAACAAGTACAAACACGACAAAACCTGTGGTGTTGTCGAAGAGGACAAATCGTTCGGTTTCCAGAAAATTGCTGAACCCGTTGGTATTTTAGCGGGGATCGTACCCACCACCAACCCCACCTCAACGGCGATTTTTAAGGCATTAATTGCTCTGAAAACCCGAAATGGGATTATTTTCTCCCCTCATCCCCGTGCCAAACAATGCACCCTGGAAGCGGCAAAAGTCGTCTTAGACGCGGCGGTAGCGGCTGGCGCACCTGAGAATATTATCGGCTGGATTGATGAACCAACGGTGCCTCTTTCCCAAGCTTTGATGCAGCACCCCGATGTGAAGCTGATCCTGGCAACCGGGGGTCCGGGAATGGTGAAAGCCGCCTATTCTTCGGGTCATCCGTCTCTCGGTGTTGGTGCAGGAAACACGCCAGCGGTGATTGATTCCAGCGCTCACATTAAAATGGCGGTGTCTTCGATTATTCTGAGTAAAACCTTTGACAATGGCATGATCTGCGCCAGTGAGCAGTCGGTGATTGTCTTGGATAATGTTTACGAGGAAGTTCGCCAAGAATTTATTAATCGCGGCGCTTACTTCTTGACGCCAGAAGAACGGGAAAAAATGGGGAGTAAAATTATTGTCAATGGGCGCTTAAATGCCGAAATTGTCGGTCAACCTGTTGAGAAGTTAGCCGAATTAGCTGGATTTACCTTACCGGAACAAACCCGGGTGATTATTGGCGAAGTGGAAAAGATTGGCATTGATGAACCCTTTTCCTTCGAGAAACTCTCCCCCGTTCTGGCAATGTATCGGGCGAAAAACTTTGAGGATGCGGTAGACAAAGCCGGACAGTTGGTTGAATTTGGCGGACGTGGACATACGGCGGTGCTGTACACCAATCCAGCCAATGCTGACCATATTAAACGGTTTGAAGACCAAGTTCAGGCGTCTCGCGTCTTGATTAATACCCCCTCCTCCCAAGGTGCGATCGGGGATATCTATAACTTCCGCCTTGATCCCTCGTTGACGCTGGGTTGTGGTACTTGGGGAGGGAACTCCATCAGTGAAAATGTGGGACCGGAACACCTGCTGAACATAAAAACGATCGCGGAACGGCGGGAAAATATGCTCTGGTTCCGGATACCACCCAAGGTGTACTTTAAGTATGGGTCTCTGCCCATCGCCCTGCGGGAGTTAGCAGGGAAAGAACGGGCATTTATCGTCACCGACAAACCCATTTACGATCTGGGGATGACGGCTAGCGTCGAAGAGGTTTTGGCTGAAATTGGTATCAAATACGATATCTTCTATGACGTAGAGCCAGACCCCTCCTTAGAAACCGTACAACGGGGATTGACGTTGATGAACACCTTCAAGCCCGATGTGATTATCGCCTTGGGTGGGGGTTCGCCCATGGATGCTGCCAAAATTATGTGGCTGATGTATGAGCATCCAGAGATTGAATTTGAGGGGTTAGCGATGCGGTTCATGGATATCCGCAAACGGGTGTATGAACTGCCCCCCTTGGGTGAGAAAGCGATGATGGTAGCCATTCCCACGACATCGGGAACGGGTTCAGAAGTTACACCGTTTGCGGTAGTAACGGATCGCCGCAATGATATCAAGTATCCCTTGGCGGACTATGCCTTGACGCCAAATATGGCGATCGTAGACCCCGAATTAGTCCTGAATATGCCCAAGAGTCTCACCGCATTCGGGGGCGTCGATGCCTTGACTCACGCTTTAGAAGCCTATGTCTCGGTGTTAGCTAGTGAATATACCAATGGGTTGGCACTCGAAGCTACCCGGCTGATCTTTAAATACCTGCCTTCGGCATACAAAAATGGGGCAAATGATCCCAAGGCGCGGGAGAAAATGCACTATGCCGCCACGATGGCAGGGATGGCGTTTGCCAATAGTTTCCTGGGCATCTGTCATTCTATGGCACACCAATTAGGGGCTATTTTCCATGTCCCCCACGGGTTAGCGAATGCCATGTTAATTTCTCATGTTATTCGCTATAACGCCACGGATGCGCCCTTTAAGCAGGCGACGTTCTCCCAATACAAGTATCCTAATGCCAAATGGCGCTATTCTCGGATTGCCGATTACCTGCACTTGGGCGGCGATACCGAAGACGAGAAAATCAATCACCTGATTGGGGCGATTGAGGAACTCAAGCGTCAGGTGGGGATTCCGGCGGCGCTGAAGGATGTGATCAAGGAAAGTGAAGCGGAATTCTTCGCCAAACTGGATGAAGTTGCAGATCAGGCATTTGATGATCAGTGTACTGGCGCGAATCCCCGCTACCCCTTGATTGAAGATCTTAAGGAAATCCTCACCAAAGCCTATCACGGCGACTTGGGCGAGGTTCCTGATGTCGAAACCGTCAACGGCAATGGTGCGATCGGTGATACCAATATCAAATCCGATACCCAACCTGCCGTACCGACGATGTAAACCTTTTGTGGGGTGGGCAAATGCCCACCCTACAGATACTCAAAATAAAGGAGAGTTAACTATGGCAACTGTGCCCACGTCTCGTGCAGACACCACGGCGGCGAAAAAGCCGAAGGAAGCCAAGAAAGGACATCCCAGTGGTGATAAGCGCTTCAAAGTTCTGGATATCACAATGAAGCGGGCTCAGTATCGTCCTGATGTTTTGATTGAAGTTCTCCACAAGGCACAGGAAGCCTTTGGCTATCTGGAGGAGGACGTGTTGCTGTATGTAGCACGAGGGCTAAAACTGCCCCTGAGTCGGGTGTATGGGGTGGCGACATTTTATCACCTATTCTCCCTGAAGCCCGGTGGCACTCATACTTGTGTGGTTTGTACGGGTACGGCTTGTTACGTCAAAGGTGGTGGACAAGTGCTATCGGCACTAGAGGAGCATTTTGGCATCCAAGTAGGTGACACCACCCCTGATGGCGAAATGTCCTTGCTCAGCGCCCGTTGTCTCGGTGCCTGCGGTATCGCCCCAGCCGTAGTGTTTGATGGCACAGTTGCGCCGAAACAAACCGCAGAATTGGCACTGGAGAAGGTGAAGGGATGGATGGAGTAATAATACCGAGTTGCGGTCAAACGTAGTAGATAGGAAGCATGTAGAGACGCGCCATGGCGCGTCTGGGGAGAAAACGTTATCGGTTTGAATGCAACGAGGTAGAGTCACGTTTGTGCGGATGGGTTTATTCCACCACTGATGAGGAGAGAAAATTATGGATTTAACGGAACTGCAAGAAATTGCTGAAGCAGAACGTCAGGCGCAAAAAAGCATCCGCGTACATTGTTGTACGTCAACAGGTTGCCAAGCGGCGAATTCCTTGGGTGTAAAGAAAAATTTAGAAGGAGCGGTTAAAGCAGCAGATTTAGGCGATCGCGTGCAAGTCGTCGGTGTGGGGTGTATGGGGTTCTGCGGGCGAGGTCCTTTGGTGGAAATCGATCCCCAGGACAAACTCTACGAGGAAGTGACTCCCGATGATGCTGCCAGTATTATTGAATCACTCAATGGCGGGACAGCCACGGCGAATGAGGGCGATCTGAATCACCCCTTTTTTGCTCGCCAAATGCGAATCGTCCGGGAAACCAGTGGCAAAATTGACCCGGAACGGATTGAAGAATATATTGCGGCTGGGGGGTATCAGTCCCTTTATAAAGTTATTCATGATATGACCCCGGCGGAGGTTGTCGATCAAATCAGCAAGAGTGGGTTGCGCGGACGCGGTGGCGGCGGTTATCCCACAGGATTGAAATGGGCAACCATGGCGAAGATGCCTGGGGAGCAAAAATATGTAATTTGTAATGCGGATGAGGGTGATCCGGGTGCGTTCATGGATCGCTCGGTGTTAGAGAGTGACCCCCATCGGGTTTTAGAAGGAATGGCGATCGCGGGTTATGCGGTTGGTGCTACCCAAGCGTTCATCTATGTTCGGGCGGAATATCCCCTCGCGATCGATCGCCTGCAAAAGGCAATCAAGCAAGCCAAAAGGCTCAGCCTTCTAGGTAGTCAAATCTTCGGCTCTCCCTTTGACTTCAAAGTTGATATCCGCATCGGTGCAGGTGCTTTTGTCTGCGGTGAAGAAACCGCCTTAATTGCCTCCGTAGAAGGTGGACGAGGTTTACCCCGCCCCCGCCCCCCTTATCCGGCACAATCAGGATTGTGGGGATGTCCGACTTTAATTAATAATGTGGAAACCTTCGCCAATATTGCCGTCATTATTCGGGAAGGAGCCGAATGGTACGCCAATATCGGCACCGAAAAGAGCAAAGGCACAAAAGTGTTCGCTCTAACGGGTAAAATCCGCAACAATGGTTTAATTGAAGTGCCAATGGGCATTACCCTACGCGAAATTGTCGAAGAAATGGGCGGCGGTGTACCAGATGGTGAAGTGAAGGCAGTGCAAACGGGAGGACCGTCTGGCGGTTGTATCCCCGCATCCCTACTGGATACCCCAGTAGACTACGACTCACTGGTCACAATCGGCTCGATGATGGGTTCCGGCGGCATGGTGGTGATGGATGAAACCACCAGCATGATTGAAGTTGCCCAGTTCTACATGGAATTCTGTCGGGGAGAAACCTGCGGCAAATGCATCCCCTGTCGCGTGGGAACAGTGCAAATGTACCAAGCGCTGACCAAAATCCTCAAGGGAGAAGCCACAATGAGAGATATCGAACAACTCGAACAGCTCTGTGGCATGGTGAAAGACACCAGCTTGTGCGGTTTGGGTCAAACTGCACCGAATCCCGTCATGAGTACGCTGCGCTATTTCCGGGATGAGTATCTGGCGCTACTGCAAGATAGCCCGAATGGAAAAGTGGCAGTGAAGTCATAAGTCATCAGTCAATTGTAGGGGCGGGTTTAGGGACTAACGCTAATGAAAGACCGATAACGTTTCAACAAAACCCGCCCTTATTCATAAGTCATACGTTATCGGGTTTTTGACGAATGACCAAGGACAAATGACAAATGACAAAGGACGAATGACCAAGGACAAATGACAAAGGACAAAAGATATGTCAGTAAAAACATTGACCATTGATGGCGTTGATGTCGCCATTGAAGAAGGTGCAACCCTCCTAACCGCAGCCAAAGAAGCAGGTGTTCATATTCCTACGTTGTGTCATCTGGAAGGGGTCACTGATGTGGGCGCTTGTCGGTTATGTTTGGTAGAAATTGAAGGGATTAACAAACTCCTACCTGCCTGCGTTACTGAGGTGTCGGAGGGAATGAAAGTTCATACCAATACCGAAACGCTCCAAGAATACCGCCGCATGGTTGTCGAGATGCTGTTTTCCGAAGGGAATCACATCTGCGCCGTCTGTGTAGTGAATGGCAATTGTCAATTGCAAGATGCGGCGATTGAGGTGGGAATGGATCACACCCGTTTCCCCTACCGTTTCCCACAACGAGACGTGGATGTATCTCACGATCGCTTCGGTCTTGATCACAATCGTTGTATTCTCTGTACTCGTTGTGTGCGAGTCTGTGACGAAATCGAAGGCGCTCACGTTTGGGATGTAGCAGGGCGGGGTCCGGCGTCCCGTATCATTAGCGGGTTGGCTCAACCTTGGGGAGAGGTGGAAGCCTGTACCTCTTGTGGTAAGTGTGTGGATGCTTGTCCCACAGGTTCTCTTTTCCGCAAGGGTTCCACAGTCGCGGAAATGGAAAAAGACAGAGGGAAAGTAGAATTTTTAGTCACCGCACGGGAAGAGCATAAATGGACTCGGTGACGTAGGAAAGCGGGGGGAGCTGGGGGAGCGGGGGGAGCGGGGGGAGCTGGGGAAGCTGAGTAAGTTAACTCAAAACTCTACCTTACCTGTTACCTGTTAACTGTTAACTGTTCCCTGTTCCCTTTTCCCTTTTCTTTAACAAATCCTCAATCACCAATCACCAATTGTTGGGAGATATAAAGCATGGCAAAGATAAAATTAGCGACGATTTGGTTGTGTGGCTGTTCTGGCTGTCACATGTCCTTTCTGGATTTAGACGAATGGCTACTGGAACTGGCTGAGAAAGTGGATGTGGTTTACAGTCCAGTGGCTTCTGATGTTAAAGAGTACCCCAAAGATGTGGATGTTTGTTTAGTAGAAGGGGGTGTGGCGAATGAAGAAAACTTGGAGTTAATTCGCATCGCCAGAGAACGCACCAAATTCCTGATTTCCTTTGGCGATTGTGCTGTAACTGCCAACGTACCAGCCTTACGGAATATGTTAGGAGGGGCAGAACCGGTGCTGAAGCGCTGTTATCTGGAGTTGGGAGATGCGAATCCCCAATTGCCTAATTTCCCTGGAATTGTGCCAGAATTACTAGACCGCGTGCGCCCTGTGCATGAGTTGGTTCACGTTGATTTATTTATGCCGGGATGTCCACCACCAGCCGACCGAATTCAAGCCACAATTGAACCGTTACTGCGCGGTGAAAAACCCGTTATGGAAGGACGGGAAATGATTAAGTTTGGATAGTCATTGGTCATTCGTCTTATGTCCTTTGTCATTGGTTAACGTTGAGGGTGGGTAACAAATAATAATTAACTGATCAACTCAACAAAGGGCAAAGGATACAAAAGCAAGAAACAACTAGAGACAGGAAGGTTATGGCTAAAACAGTTCTTATTGATCCGGTTACTCGTATTGAAGGACACGCGAAAATTTCTATTTTTCTTGATGATGCAGGGGAAGTGGAAGACGCCCGATTTCATGTGGTGGAATTCCGGGGCTTTGAAAAGTTCTGTGAAGGACGCCCGATGTGGGAAATGGCAGGGATTACGGCTCGAATTTGTGGGATTTGTCCAGTAAGTCATTTACTGGCGTCGGCGAAAACGGGGGATAAAATTCAAGCGGTGAAGGTACCGCCTGCGGGTGAGAAATTGCGGCGGATGATGAACTTGGGACAAATTACCCAGTCTCACGCGCTGTCGTTTTTCCATCTGAGTAGTCCTGACTTTTTGTTGGGTTGGGATAGTGATCCGGCGACTCGGAATGTGTTTGGCTTAATTGCGGCTGATCCGGATTTAGCCCGCAGTGGGATTCGCTTGCGCCAGTTTGGTCAGACGGTGATCGAACTGTTGGGGGCGAAGAAAATACACCCAGCCTGGGCGGTTCCTGGCGGCGTGCGATCGCCTTTATCGGAAGAGGGGCGGGCTTGGATACGCGATCGCTTACCGGAATCCCGCGCGACTCTCGATACCGCCTTGGGGTTGTTTAAGCAGTTATTGGATAAGTTTTCTACCGAGGTAGAAACCTTTGGTTTGTTCCCCTCCCTGTTTATGGGGTTAGTGGGTAAAGATGGAGTCTGGGAACATTATGATGGTCATCTTCGCTTCAAAGATAGTGAAGGGAATATGGTGGCGGATGGACTCAGTGAGGATGATTATCAAGACTTTATGGGTGAAGCGGTTGAACCTTGGTCTTATTTGAAATTCCCCTACTATAAACCCTTAGGATACCCGGATGGGATTTATCGAGTGGGTCCATTAGCCCGACTGAATATCTGCGATCGCATGGGTACGGAAGCCGCTGATCGGGAGTTACAAGAATTTCGCGATCGTGCAGGCGGTGTAGCCACCTCATCCTTCTTCTATCACTATGCCCGCTTAGTGGAAATTCTGGCAGCTTTAGAACGGATTGAACAATTAGTTGAAGATCCAGATATTGTCTCCAAACGCACTCGGGCTGAAGCCGGAATTAACAGTTTAGAAGGCATTGGTGTCAGTGAAGCGCCCCGAGGCACATTGTTCCATCATTATAATGTGGATGAAAATGGCATTATCAAGAAAGTCAACATGATTATTGCCACGGGTCAAAATAACTTGGCGATGAACAAAACGGTGGCACAAATTGCCAAACATTATATCCACGGGAATGAAATTCCTGAAGGGTTATTAAACCGAGTTGAAGCTGGAATTCGCGCCTTTGACCCCTGTTTAAGCTGTTCGACTCATGCGTTTGGTCAAATGCCCTTGCATATCCAATTAGTCGGTTCATCCGGGGATGTTGTCGATGAAGTCTGGCGTCATTAAGCGCAGATTTAAAAATCTCCCGATTTAATCGGGAGATTTTTGGTTTAAGGGTTCAAGTTAACTGTCTACCACAATCAAAAAATCTAAGGAGGAAAAAGCTATGCAATCAATTATTTCCCGATCCGAGGATGTTTTTTCAAGGATTGAAACTGATAATCGTCTGTTTCTTCTCAAGCCTAAGAATGGACAACCGCCTATCGTGCAACTTTTGAATGAATCCGCCCTCTCTTTATGGAACCGAATAGAGGATTCAGCGTTACTTGATGATATTCTAAGGGATGATTGGGACAACCGATTGCGAACAACCTTCGCATACATGCTGCACAATGGCTTCATTCAATGTCATCCACCTGTAAATATCGAACCAATTATTGACGCAGCAAGCATCGGTTTATACCAAGACCCTTGGCAGTATCAATTTGATACATTGACTCTAAAATCCCCGTGGTTCGTATTATGGGAAGTAACAGAACGTTGTCCCCTGAAAAAACGGTGTCTCTTTTGTTATCAGCCGGATGAAATTACTATTGACGATCCTAGCCCTGAAGAGTACGAGCAAGTTATAAGTGAATTAGTTACTAACAAGATACCTTGGGTAACTCTACTCGGTGGCGAACCTTTATGCTACAACAAGTTGACAGATATCATTAGCCAGCTACGTTTCCATCGCATTTTTGTTAAAGTGATTACCAATGGCGTACTTGTCACTGAAGAAAATGCCGCGCAGCTTGGCGAAGCTGGTGTCAATCAGGTTGCTGTTTCCCTTGATGGACTAGACCGAGAAACACATGACTTGAGTCGGGGTGAAGGTGCTTTCGATAATACTCTTATTGCCATTAAGACGCTCAAGCAACGGGTTCCTCTTGTAAGTCTAAGTCTAACTGTATCTAACAAAACCTTTGAACAGCTTGACTATTTACCAGAGTTTTGTGAGGAACTAGGAATAACTGAGGTATATATCTCGCCTTTGCGGGCAACTTCCAACACCTCTATTGCACCTGGTTTGGGAGCAATGACTAGTGAACAGTACAGCCAGTTGAGAGAGAAGATTGCTTCTTGTTGCCGTTCAGATCTTGATGTTATTAATATTCCAGAATGTAGCTGTGGTCGCTCATCTTGCGTGATTCATGCTGATGGATCATTTTCACCTTGTCCCTTCGCACGAAGTGCTTATGGTAGCATATACAAAGAGGGACTTGCAACTTTGTGGTCTCGTGCAAACAAAGTGGCAGAAGAAATCGGGCGTATGATTCCTGGCTCATACTGTTTTCGTAGGCACGAGCAGGAAGCTATCGTTTCCCTTGAAAATAAAAAAATAAAAGAGCAAGTTAAATTTTGAAGCCGGAATTCGCGCCTTTGACCCCTGCTTAAGTTGTTCGACTCATGCGTTTGGTCAAATGCCCTTGCATATCCAATTAGTGGGTTCATCCGGGGATGTTGTCGATGAAGTCTGGCGTCAGTAATCTCGCTAGTTGCTAGAGATAAGCTGTCATGCATTTAAATTGGGTATTAGTAGCGAGCAAGATGCTCGCACTACAAGGATTTCGCCATTATTGACATTAAGGTTTAAATGCCGAACAGCTTACCCTTATCCTTCTCATTTCCAGCACGGCATTGCCGTGCCCCTACATGGTGTTGTAATTGGTGTGATCGCTCATATCAAGTCCGGTGAATTGCCCATAATAGCAATGCTGTAACCGCAAGGGTTTCGGGCTTTTTTATTAAGCTGAAGTTCCCCCCATCCCGATTGACGATAGAAGGATAAACGCGAAGGAATAGTTACCCACTCAGTTCGGAGCGATTCAGCTTCTTCTAATCGCCCTAAGCCAAGATAGGTATACAGTGTAGCGATTTGTCAGAGGGTAATTTCAGCTTAATCAGACAGAATCTACCTTGTGACACATGCAGTTGCTACCCATAACTCCTACTATAAATTGGCTAATGATGTGAATCACGCAACAGCGTTTACCAATAAATAGAAAACATCACTTCAATACAACTTAGGAGGTAGGAGTTTGACTACACTAACCCGAACAGCACAAGCACAATGGAATGGCGACTTGAAAAGTGGCAATGGTCACATTAATGCATCAAGTCATATTCTCAACGATACTCCCTACACCTTTTCCACGCGCTTCGAGGATATCCCAGGTACAAATCCTGAAGAACTGCTTGCCTCTTCCCATGCGGCTTGTTACACCATGGCGCTTGCTCATACTTTGGCAGAAAAAGGCTATAAAGCTGAAAGTCTTCAAACGCAGGCATTCTGCTCGATAGAATCTCAGGAAAATGGGGGATTCAAGATCACCAAAATGCGTCTAGCCACACAAGGAAAAGTTCCGAACCTGGACGATACTCTATTTGGACAGATTGCCCAAGAAGCGGAGAAAGCTTGTCCAATTTCTAATGCCTTGCGTCAAAATGTAGAAATCGAACTTGATGCGGCTTTAACTAAGTAGGGTCTGCTGAATAAGTTTTGTGGTAAGAAGAGGGAATAGGCAATAGGCAATAGTTTCAACATCTCGGAACAGTAAGGATTTGACATCCTCTCACCTCAGTCAAGGAGGTGGGAGGGCATTTTTTCTGAATTTGTAATAAAAAAATGTAGGGTGGGCAATGCCCACCCTACTTACCGAATCTCTATTCAGATTCATACCAAGTTGCGTTTTATCATGTCATTCTGAGCGAAGCGAAGAATCTGGGCAGATGCTTCGCGTCACTCCGTTTCACTGCGTTTTGCTCAGCATGACAGATTCTACCTTAGACTGCAACTTGGTATCAGAGAATTAGCTGTTGATGCTAGGAGCAGTCAGAGCTACGGGAGTAGCTTCAACAGCCGCCAAGTCTAAGGGGAAGTTGTGAGCGTTGCGCTCGTGCATAACTTCAAAACCTAAGTTGGCGCGGTTGAGTACGTCTGCCCAGGTGTTGACTACACGACCTTGGGAATCCAGGATTGACTGGTTAAAGTTGAATC